>JAKSBI010000797.1 GCA_022361215.1 Hyphomicrobiales bacterium
CTTTTACATGAATCTCGGGGAAAGCCATAGGCGCCATGCAGCGGCGCTGTACTGGTTCTGCAATATGATCTTACCGCAGACCTAAGGGCTTTCACGTCCCTGGGGTGTTGCCGCCAGGGGCTCGGCGAGGACGGTACCGATATGCTTGGCCATAAGGGCGCGGAGGTCTCCGCCGCCAAACAGCTGGCTGCGGATCCCGGCACGCTCGGCCGCAACGATGTCTCTGTCGCTGTCGCCGATAAGAAAGCTTCGCTCTTTGTCGATCTTCCATTCGGCTAGCGCTTTGAGGATCATGCCCGGTCCCGGTTTTCGCATGTCGGAGATGCGGCGGTACTGTGGAATGATCGCTTCCGGATGGTAGGGGCAATAGTAGAAGGCGTCGATTCTCGCACCGATATCGGCGAGCTGTCGGTTGATCCAGCGGTGCAGCTTGCGGACATCCTCCTCGCTATAATAGCCGCGAGCGACACCGGACTGGTTTGTCACGACAATGACCAAGACTCGGGCGTCATTGGCGTACTTTATCGCTTCGCGAGCGCCCTCGATCCATTCGAAGTCGCTGACTTTGTGAACATAGCCCTTGTCCACATTGATGACCCCATCCCGATCCAGGAATACGGCGGGATGTGCATGTCCGTCCTTCTGCGCCATGGGGTTTGCCGATAGCTCTGCGATTGCAAGACCTGTCGACCGTGCCCTCAATCCTGCACCGGCATCAAGTGCCGGAGTGCCGGGAAGTGCTACGCGTGGTCCATCGTCACCAGAACACGGCCCGCTTCGCCGCTGCGCACCAACTCGAGGGCATCGTTGATCCCATCCAACGGGAACTCATGGGTGATGAGCTCCTTGAAGGACACGCGGCCGGCGTCGTCGAGACGAATGATCCTCGGAATGTCGATATCGGGCACGCAGTCCCCTCCGTGCGAGCCGGTCAGCACCTTATTGAAATGGATCGGCAAGGTGTAGATCGTCACCTTTTCATTGGGCACGCCAACGAGGACGCAGGTGCCGTCGGCATGGGTGAGCTCATAAGCCTGCTCGATCACCGATGGTGCGCCGGTGGTCTCCACGACCTTGTCCGCGCCCGCTTCACCCACCGCCTTGCGGATCTCGCCAGCCAAATCGCCGGTGGTAGACGCGTTGATGCAATGGGTGGCGCCCAGCGTCTTGGCCATCTCGAGTTTCTTGTCGATCAGATCCACGGCGACGATCGGATGCGCGCAGACGAGCCGGGCGAACTGCACCAGATTAAGGCCCACGCCCCCGACGCCGAAGATCACGACCGATTCGCCGATTGCGACCTTTGCATCGTTGTTGATCACGCCTACGGCAGTGGTCACCGCGCAGCCGAGGAGCGGCGCAACCTTGAGATCGTAGTCGGCCGGGATGACCGTCAGCCGGTTCTCGGAGACCACCGAATATTCGTTGAATGTGGTGACCCAGCCGGCGTTGAGCTTTTTTCCGTTCCACGAATAGGCGGGCGTTGCACTTTGAATGCCCTTGCTGGGCCGCCAGTGCAGGACCACCGTATCGCCGGGCCTGGCCGTGGTTACGGCCGGTCCGATCTCTACGACCTCGGCCGACGCCTCGTGGCCGAGCAGATGGGGCAACCACCGATCCGGTCCCTTGACCGCATCGATCTCGTTGATCTGCGCCCCGCAGATCGAGGTGTGCAGAACCTTGACCAGCACCTGACCCGGCTCGAGCGTATCGGGAAAGACGATCTCTTCGACGATCAGGGGCTCGCGGGATGCGGCCAGCACCGCGGCCTTGGCGCGTTTAATCTCCATCGTGGCCCTGGCTCTTATTCCATGTAGATGAATTCATAGTCGCCGGTGTATCCGAAATGGCGGTAGAGCCAGATCCATTCCGCAGTGTCGAGGAACGACTCCGCCGTCAGCGCCCAGCACTGCAGGTTGAACAGCTCCTGCTCGTTCCGGTAGCTCTCCAGCATGATGTATTTCATCCTGCCGACGCGCTCTATCTCCTTGACCGCGGTTTCAAGCTCGAACAGCCGGAGATTGTGCAAACAGCCAAGCGAAATCACGAGGTCGAAATGGTCGTCCCCGTAAGGAAACTTGTCTTGAGCCCGATAGCGGAAAAGATGCGGCCTGATTTCCTCCTTGGCATCGGCAAGCCCATGCTGGGAGATGTCGAAGCCGGCAATTTCGAGCTCCGGTAGCAGAAGCTTCATTTCGTAAAGAAGATAGGCCTTGCCGCAGCCCACATCGAGCACCTTGTCGCCGTTCTTGAGCCCGTAGATCTCGATCAGCGCCTCGGCCACGGGCTTCCATCGGCCGGGCAGATACTTGTAGCCGCCATAGCCGAAACGCCGGTCCCCGTCCCAGTAGTCGAACTCATACGCCTTGGCCTTGTGCATGCAGGCGACCTTGTCGTCCATCATCCGGCCCACATAGTCTCGCTCGGTCATCTGATGCAGAGGCGTTACGATATTCAAAAGTCGTCCCATGCCACGTCCTTCGTCGTTCGGTGTGGTGTCTTGCAAGCCACAGCCCGTCAATGGGCGGACCCCGGCTGCCATTCGTCTTCGGGCGAGCGAGACCTCGGCCAACGCTGCATAGCGGTGCCCCGTCCGGTCGGTTGTCAGGCGTGCTGAGTAGTCCGTCGGTCCCAATTAGGCGACGCGTACCGTCAGTGTCCGCTGCTCGACCGCTGCGGCGATCTGGCTAGGCTGGAGGCCGTTGAGTTCGAGCAGGTCGTCCTGTCCCCCATAGTTTTTTGCGAAACAGTCGTCGAGGCCGAGCTTCTTGAAGACGGGCATTCCCGGTCCCAGGCGCTCGGCGAGCAAATCGGCGACGGCGCTGCCCAATCCGCCGATCACTGAATGCTCTTCGACCGTGAAGACGCTTTGAGCCCTGCCTGCGTGCTCGACGATCAACGCGTCGTCCAGCGGTTTGATGGTATGGACATGGATGACCTCGGCCTCGATGCCTTTGTCGGTCAGGAGCTTCGCTGCCTCAAGGGCGCGGGCCGTCATCACGCCGCAGGAGATCAACAGGACGGGATTGTGGCCTGTGGCCTGTCGCATCACGATGGCCTTGCCGATCTCGAAGCCGTTCTCGGCCGAGCTGACGATGGGATCGCCGCCCTTGCCAAGTCGGATGTACAGCGGATGAGGCCAATCGAGGGTCGCCTCCATGAGGCGCACCATCTCGTCTGCGTCGGCCACGGCAGTCACGGTCATGTTCGGCAGGGCGCGCAGGATCGCAAGGTCCTCCACCGCCAAATGGGTCGGGCCGAGAGGGGCGTAGACCACGCCACCGCCGTTACCGATCAGCCGGACGGGCAGATCGTGAAGACACAGGTCCAGCGCCACCTGCTCGTAACAGCGCCGGGTGATGAACGTGGCGATGGTGTTGACGAAGGGCATGAAACCGTCCATCGCCATGCCCGCCGCCATGCCGATGACGTTCGCCTCCGTCACGCCTTCCATATAGTGGCGCTCCGGCATCTCGGCCTTCATGTCGCCCAGCAGCCCGGGGCTGAGGTCCGAGCCGATGAAGACCACCCGCGGGTCCTTCTTGGCCAGCGTGTGGATCATGTCGATGCAGGTCCGTCTCACGCACGCCCTCCGATTGCCTGATAGATGTCGTCCAGCACCTGCGGGTCGAAGCGTGAGTGGTGGTGCCACTTCGGGTCGTTCTCGGCAAAAGGTATGCCCTTGCCCTTGACCGTGTGACAGACGATCGCCGTCGGGCGATCCGCCTCCAGAGGAAGCCGCGCGAAGGTTGAATTGAGCGCGCTTACGTCGTGCCCGTCGACATCGGCAACGGCGAAACCGAAGCTCTGCCATTTGTCGAGCAGCGGCTCCAGATCCTGGATCTCGGCGGTAAAGCCTGCCGACTGGATCTTATTATAGTCGACGATGGCACACAGGTTGGAGAGACGGTGCTTGCCGGCGCACAACGCTGCCTCCCAGACCGAGCCTTCGTTGATCTCGCCATCGCCCATGACGACGAAGACGCGAGACGCGCGCCCCTGCATCCGGGCAGCCAAAGCCATGCCCACACCGATGGACAGCCCATGGCCGAGCGCGCCCGTGGAGGCTTCCACGCCGGGAACTTTACCGTATTCCGGGTGACCGCCGAGGATGCCGTCGACCCGGCAGAAACGGTCCAGCTCCTCGGCCGGAAAATAGCCCTTGTCGACGAGAATCGCATAGAGCGCCAGGCACCCATGCCCCTTGCTCAAGATGCATCGATCGCGTGCGGGATCGTCGGGCGCAAGGGGGTCGTGTCTGATAATGTCGTCATAGAGGACGCGCAGGATCTCGACCAAAGACATCGACGAGCCGACATGTCCACGATTTCCGCCGACAAGCCCTCGAACGATCAGGCGCCGGAGATGGAGCGATCGCTCATCCAGGCTTGAATCGGTGACTGATGCAGCGGCGACGGCCAAAGCACCCCCTTTTCGCGCTCTACTTTGTTCCCCATGCACCGCCGGCGCGAGCGGCGGACGGTTTATGGCATGGCTGCATCGGACGGTCCAGCACAAGCGCCTGCAACAAGATGTCCGACCGTCAAAATTCGGTCGCCATCGCCGCAGCGATCTCGGCCCAGCTCCGATGTGGCGTCAGGCCATTGCCTGCGTCGGCCGATTGGTGGGGGGCGAACCAGATCCTGGCCACGTTCGATGGGAAACTTGGATCGTTCAGCACCTCGGCCAAGTCGTCCACAAAGGCACGGCATCCGGTTTCGCCAATTCTCTCGATCTTCCTCGCCCGTGTCTCGCAGAAATGCACGTCCCCGGGATCCAGGTCGAAACCGTCGGCAGCAAAGAACCCTTGTCCCTCGAGCCAGTCGCGCGCGGCCTCCCAGAGATTGATCCGGTCGGGATCGAAATGGCCGTGCCGCGTCTTGTGGCTGACGATGCTGATACGTGCGCCGTGGCCCCGAGCCGTTTTCAGGAAATCGCCGACGCCCTCGAAAAGACGCGCCATGCCGATGTAGCGGCCGTAGACCTGGCCTTGCAGTCGCATCCATGTGGTGTCGCCGTCGGGGCCGCTGCGCAGATGCGCCTTGACCTGTTCCTTCGTGGCAAGAGCGTGCCCCGGCGCCAGCAGACCGGTTTCGACTCCCGCCGCGCCGAAGGCCTCGTCGAAATCTATAATGGTGTTGTCGAGGTCGAGGCCGATGTGAAGCTTGGTGCCCATCACTCTTCCAGCTCGGTCGGCGTCGTCGGCGCGTTGGCCGCCCGATGGTCGCTCCGGAGGCGGCGGCGGATTTGGGCGGCCCTGGCGAGGTCCAAGGCGACGCGGGGGCCCGACAGCAGGAGCCTGCCCAGCGCCGAGACTGCGAGGCGCACCCCGCCGAAGCGGCCGGATGCGAGTCCGTAGACTGCCATCACCGCAGTCTCATGGGCGAGCCAGCTCCGCAGCAAGGTTCGCGTTGCGGGGTCCAGGTCGGGCCAAGCGGCGAGACGGCGGGCCGTCCGGCGGTGCTCCTGCGCAATCTCCAGCCGTCGCGCGGTCGTTTGCTGAAGCGTGCTGGACCCGGGGTGAATGCGGTAGCGGTAGAGTGTCTCGGATATCGGTTTCAGCTTCGGGCGGGGATGGCCAATGGCGAGCCGTAGCAGGAACTCGCGATCGGCAGCGAAGGTGAAGGATTCGTCGAAGCCGTTGGCCTGAAGAATGAATTCACGGCGGAAGAGCTTGGCGTTGATGGTGGGTGCGCCGAAGGCGAGAAGCCCCAGGCTCAGGTCGGTCGTGTTGCCGCCGACATAGCGCCCGGCTTTCTGGTCGACCCCGCGGTCCGCAGAGATAGCTTCGGCCTCGCCGCAAATCACATCCATGCGGTCCGCACCCGCCGTTGCTTGCAGCATGGCGTCCAGGGCACCCTGCGGCAATTCGTCGTCGGCGTTGAGGAAGGCCACCCACGGACTGGTGGCCTCGCGAACGCCTTCGTTCCAGGCGGCATAAAGCGGCAAACCCGGGCGTTCGATCAGCTTGAGTCCGTCTCGTTTGCGCAGTCTCTCCAAGGTGCCGTCGGTCGAGCCGGCATCGATCGCTAGATGCTCGGTCTGCGGGGACGGCGGCACGGAGCTCAGCATGGCGTCCAGATACGGCATCCCGTTCAGGACCGAGGTGATCAGGGTGAGTGCGGCCATCGCCGGCAATCTCTCCGGGCTGAGGGCCTTACGGCTAGCAGGTCGGCGTGTGCGGCCGGGTAAAGGAAACGTAGATGGTCTCCCGGCCGAACAGGGACGCAAAGGACGTCATCTCGCGCACGCTCGAGGCCGTGAGCGTGTCCTTGCTCCAGACCGCGCTCAACTCTTCGATCGCGTCGACCAGGCCTGGGTCGAAATCGCCCAGGCTGTCGCCGATTTTCGATAGGGATGCGCCAATCTCCTCGCTGATGGCCGGCAGTGCCCCGGTGTCGCCGGCTTCGGCGGCTGTTTGCCATCTGATCGCCGTTTGGTGAAGCGTATGGCTGGCGGCGACAACTGGCGCGTTCTCCTCTGCACGGCGCGGGGGGAAAGTCCGGCGGTAGTCGACCAGATTGTGGGCATTCTCGCGATAAGAGGTCAGGGTGAGCGCGTTGAAGCCTCTCTCCTCGCCGGTCAGGCCCTTGAACCACCGCCAGTCGGCCGTGAAGCGCGGGAAGGTCGCCAGTGCCTCCATCTGGTCGCCGATGGCATCGACGACCGTCTCGAGCGGCAGCGCCACATTCAAGTAGTGCGGGTTGAGCATGCAGTCGTGCACCCAATCGCGGTGGCTGCGGGTCATCTTCGCGATCGTGGCCAGGTGGGGGCCGAAGACGTCCGTCAGCAGCTCGGTCTTGTCGTCGAAGTCCAAGCTGTCGTCGACCAGGCGCAGCGCCAGCAGTTTTCGCATCACGTTGGGAAAGAAGCCGGCGAGCGGCACCGCCGTCAGGACAAGCGCACCTCCCGGTGCGACCAGCGAGGCGAGCTTGCGAATAAGGGCGACCTCGGTCGGCAGCGACCCGAGCCAGTTCTCGCAAAGCACGATATCGAAGGGTGCCTCTGCCTCGAAGTCTTCGAAGCGCACAGGATGCAGCGCCGGCACCGTATGGTCGCAATCGAGACCCGCATAGGCGGCCTCAATGTCGCGCCGTCCGGCTGGATTGGGTTCCACCAGATCGAAGGACTGCGGCCTGCAAGCTGCAACATAGAGACTGTTCTGACCCGACCCGGGCGCGACCTCGAGAACGCGTACGCCGCGGAATGCGGCCGGCGGCAGTCCGAGCGATCGGTAGAGCGAGTCGCGACGGTCGAAATGTGCCGCTAGCGTCTCGATCCCGTAGCGCACCGGCGAGATGCCGTGTTCTTGGTAATAGTGGAGATGCCCGCTGGGCGCGGGCGACGAAGAAGCAGCCACGGGAGGACCCTCGAACGGAAGGTGTATCTGAGCGCAGCCAAAAGACCTCCGTTGTCGCCGGAAGTCAATTGCGTTGCCGCCTGGGAGCCGCTATAGCCGAGCCAGATCCATCGGAAGAAATGCTGGTCTCATCGCGTGCGACCCGGCGTATCGAGGCAGATGAGTTGATGTCGAAACGCAAGATGCGGGATCCGGTGAACCAGCCGAATATCGAATTCGTGGAGACGCGGGGGTTCATTTCCTTAGGGCTGCTGAAGAGTCGGGAATGGATTGAGGATCCGCGTCGCTTTCTGTTTTCCCAAGCGCGCTACAAATTCGTCGCGAAGATGCTCTCCGGTCGCGCGCAGGTGCTCGAAATCGGCTGCGGCGATGCCTTCAATGCGCCAATCGTGATGCAGGAAGTGCGGAGCCTGACCGTCACCGACTTCGATCCCGAGTTCATCGCCGATGCCAAAGGCCGCATTCCGTCGGAGTATCCCTACGACGCCGTGGTACACGACTTTCTCGACGGGCCGATGGAGGCGACATTCGACGCCGCCTATTCGCTCGACGTGCTGGAGCATATCCCTGAAGACGATGAGCGGCGTTTTCTCGGCAACATCATGGCGTGCCTGAGCTCAGACGCGGTGATGATCCTGGGGATGCCGTCGCTGGAATCGCAAGCCTACGCCTCGCCCGGAAGCAAGGCAGGCCACATCAATTGCAAGACGGCGCCGGACCTGAAGGCGCTGATGGGACAGTTCTTCCACACTGTGTTCATGTTCTCCATGAACGACGAGGTGGTGCACACGGGCTATCACAAAATGGCGCACTACATCCTCGCGGTGTGCAGCCATCCACGGGATTGATCGTCTCCCTGTCTCAGCTTCACTCATCACTCGCATGCGGCGGCCAGCGCCGCTGCACAGCACAGGGGGGCGTCACCGATGCTCGCGACTGGCCTTACGGTCGTGGTGCCCGCGCTCAATGAGGCTGATCGCCTGGCCGCTACGGTCGAGCAGGTCGACGAGGTGGCGGGGCAGATCTGCGGCGACTACGAGATCGTCATCGTAAACGACGGTTCCACAGATCGGACGCCGGAGATAGCAGATAACTTGGCCGCCGATCGACCGCACGCACGCGTCATACACTTCGAGACAAGCCAAGGCGTGGGCGCGGGCTTCCGGGCGGGGCTCAACGCCGCAGCGTTCGAAAAGATTTCGTTGGTGCCGGGTGACAACGCCTTCACGCGGGCGGCGCTGTCGAACACGTTCGCCGCCGCCAGGAAGGCGGATATGGTCGTCAGCTACCGCGAGAACATGGAAACGCGTACGGCAATCAGGCGCGTCCTCTCCATCATCTGTACGTGGATGATGCGGATCGCTATTGGGGCGCCGCTTCGCGACGCCCACAGCCTCTACGTCTGGCCCGTCGCATGCGCCCGCGCGGTGAATGCACCGCAGGATTACCGATACCACCTCGTTACACTGGCCGGGCTGTTCCGCCAGCGGCTCACCTATGTTGAAGTGCCCGCGCCGCTTGAACCTTCCGCCGATGCGAACTCCAGCGTGATGCGTCTGTCCGTGGTCACGAGTCTCGGGTTTGCCGTTCTGGGCCTGATCGCCCGGCGTTTGTTCGCTGGCCTTTCGATCATCGGGGATCCGAGCTATCGCCATAGAGAATGACCGACTGAACCCCGAATGCGCGCCGGACGGCATCGACCCTGTTGGCAACGACACGACCGCTCTGGGACATTCGGTACAGATTTTCGCCATCCTGTTCCACCAGGCCGGTGGCCAGTAGCACGTCGGCCCGGTTTCGGATGAGGCGGTTTGCAAGCGTAGCGCTGAGAGCCTCAACGCAAATCGGGCCGTCCCCCTCGGCGACCAGATACCGCACGATCCGGACCGAGACAGACTTGGCGAATGTTGCACTGATGAACAGCAGCACCGCCGCGCCCCCGACGAGGAGGCTCAGACCGAGCCAGAGGCGGATGACCTCGGGCATGATCGCCGTGGATGCGATCAAGCCAAGCAGACCCAGCGCAAAGGCCGCGCCATGGACGACGATGAGGGAGCGTCCGCGCGCGATGCGGCCGATGCATGCGACGCTCGCAATGTGGATGAAGAGGCCGATGCCACCGGCCAGAAAGGACATCGCCGTTGCCGTCATGAGGGCTGCGGGTCGAAAAACCGCGTTCCGACGGCGATCAGCCATGCCGCAAGGCGGCCCTTGCCGTTGGTAATCGCCGCCCTGTCCCGCTCTACGGTGACGATGCCTTGCCGCTCGAGCAATGCGAGCCTGTCGCGGGCAAACCGCTCCTCGCCGCCGGCGCCGAGATAGCCCTCGATCCATCGATCCTGCGTTACGGGGGCGGCCTGGTGTGCAAGACCAAGCAACAGATTAAGCGTGAAGCCCCAGACCAGCACCGACCAGACCATGAACAGTCCAATCAGGCCGGCCATCAGCAGCAGTGCGCCGCCGATCGCACCGGCCCAGTCCCACGTCATGAGGGCCAGGCCTGCAAGCCAGGCAGCGATCAACATGACGGCGGTGAGGCGAAACCTGGTCCCCGGCGCTCGCAGGCGGGGCGGCGCCCACCTCAGCACGAGGAGCACCGCCGGCGCGGCGAGAATCGCAAGCAGGGCGGTCCAAATCGCGCTCGATTGCGGGAGTACCGTTATCGCTCGATCTCCTTCCGACTGGCCTGACCGGCTGTCGCGAGGAACTGCTCGCGGATGCCGCCCAGGATCCATAGGGCTGCTCCAATAAGTGAGACGCACAATACGGTAAGCCCCAGGGCAAGCGCACTGACGAGCGCCACGTCGTTGGACACGCCCACCAAGGCGAGGCCGCCGACGAAGCTGAGCTCACGAACGCCCCAGCCGGCGATCGAGATCGGCAGATAGCTGAGCAGCAATCCGATCGGCAAGACCGCGAAGCACTGCGCGAAGCTGACACGCGCATCCAGTGCGACGGCGAAATTGTAGCAGATGGCCACGGTCAGAAGGTGGATCGCCAGGCTCAATGCCGCGAAAGCGCAGGCGTGCCTGGGAACCGCCAACAGGTTCAGGATATGCCCGCGCAATCGCCTGCCCACATCAAGCAGTTTCAGGAAGAGACCCACACGGTCCAGATGCAGAAATCGGACAACCGGCCGAACCACTGATTCCCCGACCAACAAGACCGCCAGCAGCATGATCAGCGCACCCGCCGTGGCGGCGACGGCAACGACGATGGCCCAGTTGGCCTGCCAGCCGAGCGCCAGCACGAGCGTGCCCAAAGTGGCCAGCAGAACGAGAAAAACGAGACCGGCAAATCGGTCGAGCAGGACGACCTCTGTGGCCCGACCGATCGGCGTGCCAAACTTGCGCATCCACCAAACCCGGAAGACGTCTGCGCCGACCGAGGCCGGCAAGCCTTGAGAAAACAAGAAACTGACCAGTGTCGCGTTGACCGCCGCGCCGAGCGGCAACGCTTCACCCGTCGCAATGGCGATCAGACGCCAGCGAAGCGCGAGCAGCATCGACTGCAGCAGAACGGCCAGGATTGCCGCAATGACCGGGACTGCCGAGATCCGGTACAAGGCCTCGTCAATGCGGCCAAGCTCGACCGTTTGGAATGCGAACCACAAGAACACCACGGTCAGCAGGACCTTGGCGGCGAACACCAGATAACCGTTCATTCTTTCCGTGTTCGCGACAGTGCCGTGGACCATTCTGAATCGTGCTGCGATATGCCCCGAGGGGAAAAGGTGTGACACATCCGGATGGGGCAGAGAAGGCTTCGCGACCGACACGAGGGACCTTTGCAACCTATCCGAAAGACTGCAAGCGCACTCGTCGTCGCGGGTGGATTTGGGGCTTGTGACGCAAAGTGGCGGCTGCAGGCCGGTTGGCCGGAAGCGGGTGTTTGACACATTCGCTCAGCCATTTCACGATCGTTTGAAGGCGCCCCAGTAAGCACGACGTGCTGCCTGCGCGCGGCGTCATGGCTTCGCTATCGGAATGTGACCCAACTGAGTTCATGCGCATTGAGCCCAGTCCGCTTGTTGCATTGGTTCGCATGTTTGAATTATTCTGAAATAATTATGCAAAATCTAACAATGTACTTCCTTAGTATCCACATGCGGAAGATCGATTGTATAATCCAGAATATTCGCCAATTCAGATTTTAAATATCCATCATTGTGATCTTCTATATGGGCTAAATTGGGAAAGAAATTTGAGAAATATAATAAGAGAAGAAGTAAATACAAGAAGTGCAATATGACAAATAAGTGTTGCAGATAGAGCCATGCCCATAATTTGTCTTGTGCCTTGATTGTAAAATGCGACTGAGGGAATAAAAGATGCGGCGAAAAATAGCGCAACCATTATCGATAGTAACAGCCAATGTGCCGGTTTTGCACCATAAATTAGTGATCCAGAAAGAACAATGAGAAATGAGACAGGTGTAACTAAAGATAAAAATAGGCCAAGCTCATGTGCTGTCGCTGCCACGGCAGGATCTCTCAAGTTTCGAATTTCGTCACCAATTCGAACTGGGCCACCGGCCGTTGGACGAATGCTAGTGAATCCAATCAAGAAATTAAATGTTCTAGGTATTTTTCCAAAATAATACGAAATTGTATCTGTTGGGTATCGTGAAATCAAATGGTAATAGTATTTTTTTGCATCTTCTTCATATTTCTTTCCATATAATATCGTATAGTCATATTCATTGAAGTTTTTGTTCTTTATCCGCGCGATATGCTTTCGAACGGCGGTCTTGACGAGGCCATCGTCTATGCTAAGTCGGGGCTCTCCATCAAAACGCATGCCGTGCAAACCCATCAGTGCATTGTGGTAGAAGTTACGCCCCCCCTGCTCTGCGAAGTAGGCCGAATGGTAAGCAGTGCGCGTGTGAATCGTGAGGACGATCAGTCCAGCTATGAGTACAAGAAGTGGAGCCACGGGATAGGACCGCTGAAATCGCTGCTTGATAGTCCCTCCCTTGAATATATCCGCCACGTTCGTTCTGTACCGGTAAAGCGCGAACGCCGCACTTGCTGCAATCGGCAGGAGCTGCCATCCAATCGAAGAGCGGGCGTGGTAAATGAATACGAAGATACCGACCTGGATGACTAAGCCGGTTATGGCGCGCCAATCAAGCACACGCACAAGATGAGGCATGAGCGCGATATGCAGTGCCGATAGAAGTGTTAAATACTCAAAGGCTCTCTCTTCGTGCAGTGACGTGGCGGTCTGCTGAAATGAATACAGGCCGAGTCCCAAATATACGGAATACAAAGTGACCCAAAGAAGCGGTGGTCCCACTTTATGGCGACCAAATGACAACAGAAATCCCACAGCGCTCAGCGCCAGGATTGTAAGCCATAATTTTGAGAAAGAACTTAGGGAGGGGCCAAATATGAGAAACGCGAGTTTGCAATAGTCTGACAATCCGCGGTCATCGTAGCCCCAAAAGGAGACTTTTGATTCAGCCTTTGGACGCGTTGACGCCAATAAATCACGGATAAGCTGACTCGCGTCTGCAAAATACGGCCGTTTTTCGATTGTATAATGGTGGTGTGTAGTCAAATTGTGGATCCTGCTCCACATCGTGTAGTTTTTGTTGCCTGAATGGTATAAATCAGTTATGCACACGGGTAATGCAAATAATAAAACTCGTGACGAGGACCGATCGGCCACTAGGTCGAGACTCAGCGCACGCCAGACGATCAGTCCAAACAGCAGCGCTGCAACGATCAGTCCGCAGACTGTGCGAAGTGCTAAAGTGGCCTGCAAATTTCTTCTCCCCATTTTTCTATACAGGAAACATCGTATGTCCATAATTTCGCCACCGAAGCGACAAATCTGATCCAAGCAAGATGATTGTAACTAATAAATGATTCGGCGCGATGATTTGTTTTCCGGTGACAAAGGACCTTTCTCCAAATCGCTTTGTTCCACGGTAGACTTTAGGCTGCAAGATGCTCGACATGACGGAGCTAGGACTTGGCGGGTTCACTGCAGACGGGGCTGTGCATCAGGGGGCTGTCGCAATCTCGGGTAGTGGCACCACAAATTGTCCGCCGCCTTCGAGATAGGCCGCTTGCTTCGCCGTAATCGGATCCGCGTAGCGCCAGGCCAGCACGATGACGAGCGCCGGATCGTGTTCGGCGAGGGTGCCGCCGGTGTAGACCGGTAGATCGTAGCCCGGTCCGTCCAGCCGCTCCTTGAAGGGCGTGTCGTCGAACAGCATGTCGAGCTTGTCCTCGAGCTCGAACTGGTGGATCAGCGCGGCGCAGCCGACGGATGTGCCATAGGCTGCGACTTGCCCGCCGCTCTGCTTGGCGTCGCGAACCAGCCGGTGCAGCTCGGTCTTTATGGCGGCGACCTTGTCGGCGAAACGCTTGTGGCGGACTGGATCGTACAGACCGGCCCTCTGTTCCAGCGCGATCAGCTCCTGCACGCGATCGGCGACCGGAAAGTGGCCGCGTTCATGTTGGATCCAGAAGCGGATCGAGCCCCCCTTGGTGGCGATGCGTTCCGCGTCGAAGGCCGTGAGGCCATGGTCGGCAAAGGCGCGGACCACCGGCTGCACCGAAAAGGTCGAGATGTGCTCGTGATAGATCACGTCGAGGAGGGTTTTTTCCAGCACGTCCAGCGCGTATTGGGTCTCGAACACGAACACGCCGTCCGGCGCCAACACGTCGCGAACGCCGGCGAGGATCTCGCCCAGATCGTCGATATTGGCCATGGCGTTGTTGGCGATCACGGCCTTCGCGCGCCCGCGCTCCTGCACGATCTGTCGCGCCACCCGGGTCCCGAAGAAATCGGCGTGTGTGGGCACGCCCCGCGCCGTGGCCTCCGTCGCGATCTGCACGGCCGGATCGACGCCCTGGACCGCGAGCCCTGCCTCGGCGAAATGACCGAGCAAAGTCCCGTCATTGCTGCCGAACTCGACCACCAGGTCACCGGGCTCGAGGCCGATGCGTGAGATCATGGCCTGGCTGAGGCGGTGGAAATGGTCGGGCAGGCCCATGGAGACGGCGGTCCGGTAAAGATAGTTGCGATAGATCAGCGCCGGGTCGACGACATGGATGAGCTGGAGCAGACCGCAGTCCTGGCAGAGGTAGGTGTCCAGTGGGGCGACGAGGCGCGTGAGCCGCTGCCCCGCGTCGTCTTTCTCGGTGCCCACGTTAGGGGACACGATCGGCACCTCTGCGAGCGGGATCGTGTGCAGGAGCCGCTCGGAACCGCACAGCCGGCAGGTGCTGCGCACGGTCAAGAGCTCAGTCATCTCCAAGCCCGGAGATCTTCCGCCAGATCCGTTCCGTGAGGATCATATCCCCAAGACCGTCGGCGCCGGTGGTGTGCGGTGCCGCCTCGCCGGCGAGCGCGTCGACGAAGCCCGTTGCCTGACGGGCGAAACACCAGCCCGTTCCGGTCTCTACGCTGTGACCTGTCAGCTCGCGCTCCGGGTCGTCGAGCACCACGTCGGCAACGCTGTGGACGGCCATGGGCGACGGGATGCTCAGGGCGATGCGGCCGCGCTCGAACAGGAACTCGGCGCCCTCCAGCCAGCGGCCCGCAGCCGTCTTGGCAATCTCCAGAACGATCGGCACCTCTCCTTGGCGCAGCGTCGCGACGATCGATCCGTCGTTCGGGCACCGCGCGTCGATCACCTCGACGTGGCCTGCAAAGAAGAAGCGCAGCAGATTGACGTCGTGGCTCGCCGCGTTGACGAACCAGGGGTAAACTTCGCGGTAGGCCTCGGGCAGCCAGTCCGGCCATAGCGGCCATTGCGTGAAGCGCTCGATCCTGCTTTCCGCCGGGCGCGTGTGCGGCGGCACCTGCACGGCATAGGCGTTGGAATAGTCGTAGAAGCGGGCCATCAGGAGCCTGCCCAGCCGCCCCTCCGCCATGACATCGTCGAAGAGCGCTCGGGCGGCCTGCACGCCGGGGTCGTAGCGCTTCATGAAACCGACAGCGTAGGTCAGGTCGCGCGCGGCGGCGGCATCCACCAGGCGCTCCGCCTGGCTGGCGGTGTGAGCCATCGGCTTTTCCGCCAGCACATGCTTGCCGGCCTCCAGCGTCTCGAGGGTCAGGGGCGCCGTTGCCGGCCGCGGGGCGCTGATCACAACGGCATCGATGGTGTCGTCTTCGAGGAGGGCACGATGGTCGGGAAGCAGCTTGTCCCTGCCGATCCGGTTGCCGATCGCCTCGATGAGAGAGGGCCTGGCCTCGGCCACGGCCACGACGTCGCAGCGCCGATCGTCGAGGTAGAACGGGAGATGGCCGACCTGGCTCATCATCCCGCCGCCCAGGATTCCGATCCTGACCGGTGCATCCCTTGCCGCGCCGTCTTCGGCCGCGCGTGCGGCCCGACGGGCGAGGGAAGCGGGGTCCGTCATTTGAGCTCCAGGGCCTGCATGGTCTTGATGTTGTAGTAGCGGTTGTCGTCCATCGTGTCGGTGAGCCGGCCATCCTTGAACGCGGCCACCAGATCGCGGATCGCGTCCTCGATTGTCTTCTTGGGCGTAAAGCCCAGTTCCTCGGCGGCCTTCGTCGACGACACGTGGTAAGAGCGGTTGTCGTCGGTCGGCACCACATCCATCTCAATGGTGCCGCCGAGCTCATTGTCCTGCTCGACGACCCTCTTCACGGTCTCGGCCAGATCCCGCACCGGGGCATTGTCATAGCCGGCGTTGAATATCTTGCCGTCGATCTGCGCGTCGGGAAGGTCGAGCGCCAATTCGTAGAAGGAGACCATGTCGTCGATATGGATATTCGGCCGGAGCTGGTCGCCGCCGAACACCTTGATCCGGCGATTGGTCACCGCGTGATTGGTCAGAATGTTCACGATCACGTCCAGGCGCTGGCGTGGGGCATAGCCGCAGACGGTCGCCGGTCGGACCACCATGGTCGCGAACCCGGGTTCACGCTCCTCCGCCAGCACATCCTCGCACAGCGCCTTGAACTTCGAATAGTCGGTCAGCGGCTCGAGCGGCAGATCCTCCGTCACCTCGGGCTCGCTCTTGATGCCGTAGACGCTGGAGGAGGAGGCGTAGATGAAACGCTCGACGCCCGCACGCTTGGACGCCCGCACCAGCGGGCGGAAGGCGTCGTAATTGATCGACTTGCCCAGGACAGGATCGAGCTCGAACGATGGATCGTTGGAGATGCATGCCAGGTGGATGACCGTGTCGCATCCTGCCACCGCCTTTTCCACGACCTCGGGATGGCGCAGGTCGCCCTTGATTTGAATGAGGCGCGGATGATGTGCCACGCCGTCCAGCACGTCATGGCCGAACAGGTAGAGATCCAGGATCGTAACCGTATGGCCTTGCTCCAGCAGGCGCGGAGCCAAGGCG
This sequence comes from Hyphomicrobiales bacterium, assembly GCA_022361215.1. Taxonomy (GTDB): domain Bacteria; phylum Pseudomonadota; class Alphaproteobacteria; order Rhizobiales; family Methyloligellaceae; genus JAKSBI01. Next base: position 16,701 of record JAKSBI010000797.1, read on the forward strand.
CTGCCGACATAGCCGGCACCCCCCGTAACGAGGATATCTCGAGTCTTGCTCGCCATAGTGTGGTCTTTCCGGATGCCCGTCACGCAGCTCCGCGGTCGGCAGCGGGCTGCCATCCCATCTGGATGTCGAGGACGATGTGCAGCAGCGCCAGATGGCCGACCTCGACGAAGCCGTATTCGTGATTGGCAAGATGAATGTTCAGGTCGCCCAGACCGCGCAGCGGGTTATCGGCATCGAAGCCGCTGAGCGTGAACACGGTGCAGTCGCACGCGAGCGCCGCTTTGGCCGCATTCAGTATGTTGGCCGACCGGCCCGAGCTGCTGATCGCCACCAGGAGGTCACCAGAGCGGGCATGCCATTCGATTTGTTTTTCGAAGACGTGCTCATAGCCGTAGTCGTTGCCCAGGCACGTCAGGACGGCCCCGTCGTTGAGAGCGCTCGCCCGCATGCCCCCATTCTTGGAATAGTCTGTGGCCATATGGCTGCAGATGCCTGCGCTGCCACCATTGCCGACGAAAAAGATCTGGTTGCCGCGGTCGTTGGTGGCGCGCATGTCCTGCCCCATAGAGCGAACCGCTTTTTCCAGCGGCACAGGCTCGCCCGCCTTGTCCGTGATCGATGCGCATTCGACCACCTGCTGCAAGGTCTCCATGTAGGCGCCGACCAGATTCCCCGTCATCGGAATTGCCTCCCCCGCCTCAACAAAGCCATCACTTGAGCAGCGTCGTGATGTAGCGCTGTATCTCCAGCCGCGTCAAATAACGCCGGTGGCCGACGATGCCGGTCTTGATCGCACCGGCGACATTACCCACGAACCCAGCGGTCTCGCAATCCGCGCCGGCTGCGACACACGGCGCTGCCAGCGAGAAAAAGGCGTCTCCGGCGCCAACCGTGTCGACCACCGCGCCGGCGAACGCGGGAACATGCGCAAGAGTGCCATTGGACTTGGCAAAGCAGCCGGCACGGCCATGCGTGACGATGATGTTTGGACAGTCGACGAGAGCAGGCAGGCGCTCGCCGACGATCTCGGTCAGGTCGGCATGCTTGTCCCGCGCCGCCAGCCTTGCCTCCATCGCGTCGATACACATGAAGTCCGCGCGCCGGAACTTGTCGATCAGGTTGTAGCCGATGTTGCCGGCATTGGACTGCGCGTTGACAGCGAGAAAAGCGGCCTTCGACTCCAACAGATGCACGGTATCGGGAGAGATCAGCCCATGGCCGAAATCGCAGACGATCACAAGATCCGCATCCGCGATCTTGTCGGTCACCGCCTCGTTGAGGCTCCGCTTCGCGTCACCCGTCAGCGGGCGGTCGTCCATGTGGTAGACCTCGAACAGCTTACGCACATAGGTGGGCTCCACAAAGCGCGTCTTCTGAATGGTGGGCGCTTCCGGTTTGTGGAGGATGGTGGCTTCGATGCCGCCTGTGAGCTGGCTGCGGATGAAGTCCTCGTAGGTCTCGCCGGCATTCGGATCGCCAACCACGGTGATCAGTTCCACATTCGCACAGACCGCGGCGAGATGGTTCGCTGCCGCGATCACACCACCGGCGAAAATCTCTTCGTCGCGGTGCAGCGTGGCGATGATGTTCTCCTTGGCCGCCTTGCCCATCGCATCGACATAGACGTAGCGATCGATAATCGTCTCGCCGACGATAACGACCCTCAGGTCGCTCAGTCGGGCGAGCAGGTTCGTGACGCTCTCCCCAAAGCCCGTGTTGCGCAGCCGCGAAAGATAGTCGCGGGCAGCGTCGTCATGAACGGCGAAGAACTTGTTCAGAAGATTCGAGGAGCTGAAGGTAATGTCGTCGGTGAACACCATCTGGCCACCGAAGCTCTCCACGAGCTTGGTCTCGATCGCAATCTTGCCCGTAATATCCTGATGTGGATCGACATATTCCCCGCCCTTGACGTAGAAGTCGGGCTGGATCGCTTCAATGGCGGGCGTCGCGCTCGGCGCATCGACAACGGCGACATGGTCGATGAGCTCCAGACCGGCGAGCATTTCGCAGCGCAGCTCGGACGGGAAAGCGGGACGGTCAGGGCCCTTGTTCACATGCTCATCGGCGGTCACGGTCACGACGAGGACGTCGCCATAGCGCGAAGCCAACTCGAGATGACGAAGGTGACCGATATGAAGAAGATCGAAGACGCCGTGGCAGTGTACGATCTTGCGGTTGTCGGCCCTTAGCCTGGTGACCAGCTCGCCAAGCTGGTCGAGGGGAAGCACCTTGCCGTCCTTCCGTTTGCTGGAGCGGGTATCCGGTGCCTGCAATGGCATGCCGGGCTCCGTTCCCCGTACGTCGTCACGTCGATCGCGTTTTAGCATGGATTTCCGTCGTCTTGTCTGCTCGTTCTTGCCGAGGCGGTGCCCCGTCTAAAGAAGCCTCGTGGCGCGTGCACGAGTTACGCTCCTACCAGCATTACGTTTTGGCGCGTTGCTCTCCCAGATACCTAAACCAGCTTCTGGTCGCATCGGCGATGGTCTGGGGCGTCCAGACCGGCGCCTCGCGCCAGTGGTCGATGTTCTCCAGCATGATGGCAACGCCCTCGTCGAAGGACACCCGCGCCTGCCAGCCGAGATCGCGCTCGATCTTCGACACATCGGCCCAAGTGCAGTCGGGCTCGCCGGGGCGCTTGGGGATGTGGACCGTGGTCTTCGCGCCAAGCAGCTCAACCAGCTGGTTTATGCTGTAGGTGCCATTGCTGCCGACATTGTAGATTTCGCCGGTCTTGTGCGATTCCGCGGCCGCGAGGAACGCGTCCACCACGTCGCTGACATAGGTAAAGTCTCGTGTCTGGTTGCCATCGCCGACGATGGTCAGAGGTTTACCGGCGACAAGCTGCGCCAGGAAGACGCCGAACACGGCACCGTAGGTGCCGCCCGTGCGCGCCCTGGGGCCATAGACGTTGAACATCCGTAGTGAAAGGGCCGGCAGCCCGTAGACCTGGGCCCAATGCATTGTCAGTTGCTCGCCAAGGTGCTTGGTCAGCGCGTACGGGTATTGCGGCTGAATGGTTGCCGTCTCGGGCGTCGGGAAGTCTGCGGGGATACCGTAGCACGTGGAGGAGGCGGCATAGAGGAAGCGCTTCACGCCTGCCCTCACCGACTCTTGCAGCGCAGCAAAAGTACCGTCGGCGTTCGCGCGGTAGTACTCAAGCGGATGCTCGATGGACGGTACGATGTCAGCGAGCGCAGCGAAGTGAAACACCCGCTCTGCGCCGTCGAACAGACCTTCGACCGCCGTATAGTCGGCCAGATCGACCTCGATCGTCTCTAGCCGGGGATGGCCCTCGTGATGCTGGAGATTCCGGAGCGTACCGCTCGAAAAGTTGTCGATAACGCGAACATGGCGGCCATCGCGAAGCAGTCGGTCAACCATATGGCTGCCGATGAACCCTGCGCCCCCTGTGACGATGTCGCCGCTCATTCACGCCCCGGCCGGGCCGACGAAGCCCGCTGCCCTACTCCTCACACTCGCCTGGCCCATTATCGTTAACCGGGTTAGTAATCGCCCTATGACCCAGCGTCAATGCTGCCTATCGTCTCATGCTTGTAAGCGGGTATTATGAGACTATCCTCGGGTATGATTCCATCAGCTTGACAAGACACAAGACGGACGCGCGCGAAGTTTCGGGGGGTCGATGATCGCCAATCGGTGGCCATTGGAGATGGCACCATGACGTGGGGCGTCGGCAGGCCCGTCACGCCCGACGCGCTTTGCGCAAAGGGCGAAGGGATCTTCTATACCGATCAACCGCTGGTCGTGGTCGATCAGGCGATAATCGACTTCTTGAAGCAGGCGGCGCTGTCGGTGCCGCGCCGGCGCGCCCGGTTGTGTGCGCATCCGGACGCCGGGGCCGACCAGCACGACATGCTGATCGTCAGCCACCGGGACACCTACGTGGCGCCACACCGGCATCTGAAGAAGTCCGAGACCTTCCTGGTCTTGGAGGGCTTGGCAGACGTGGTTCTCTTCGACGAGCAGGGCGGTGTCACGGAGACCATTGCGATGGGGCCGGTGGGCTCGGGCCGGCCGTTCTTCTACCGCATGCCGAAAGGCCAGTTTCACAGCCTCATGATCGACAGCGAACTGCTGGTCTTCGTCGAAAGCACGAAGGGTCCCTTTGTGCCGCAAGAGACGGAGAACGCGAGCTGGGCGCCCGAGCCCGACCGGGCGAGCGACGGCCGGGCCTACTTGGCCGCCCTCGCCTCCGCCTCGCAATCGCGCTGAGCCGGTCTCAGCTCTTCAGCAATCTGCGGATCGATCGGCCGCTGTCGGCAAAGCAGGAATAGAACCGGCCGCCGTCGCCTGCAAATCGCGGGTTCTTGGCGATGACCTTGGGCTCGATGTCGGGCGAAAGGCCGAACAGGCATGCTGAAACCGCATCCGGCGTCAGCCGGGCATTGGGCACGATCGGCAACCCGCATTTCGGCAGATAGAGACCCTGCTTCTGGGCCGTGTCGTCGACCACGAAGGCGAACCGGTCCGCCAGATCGTGAAAATTCAGGAAGGCGCAGGTGAGATGCCCTGCGCCATAAGCTGCAAGCGGTCTGCCATCCTCACATAACCCGTCGAGCACGGCCCGGTAGCGCTCCGACCAGAGGGGGAAGGCGGCGCCATAGTCACGCGCGAGCGCAACATTGCGTTCGATTGCGGCCTGTGTGGCCTCCCCGCCAGCTGCTCTTCGGGAGCTCTCCTTCCTTGCATAAAGGACGATCACATCCTCGAACGCAAAGGGGTGCACCTCCAGCCCGACTGAGATACAGCCGGCGGCCGCGAGCACGTTCGGTAAGGTTTCAGGCGTGAAATAGAGCGTGTGCTCCTCCCAGATCATCGTGTAGTCCTGCCGCTCCAGATTGGCGCGACAATCAGGCACCTCGATAACGAGGATGCCGCCCGGCCGTAGCATTTCTCCCAGAGCTTCCATGACGCGCAGCGGCGCTTCGGCATGCTCCAGGATGTGCCGTGCGACAAGCAGGTCGACGGGCCCCCGCCGTGCGGCGACCTCGACCGCCTTATCCGGTGTCAGCAGACCTGCAACGGACTCGATATTGGCGTTGAGTTGCTCGGCGCCGAGGTCCTCTCGGGGGTCGATGGACCAGGTTCGCGAAAAGCCGCGTGCGGCCAGCCGGTCCAGAGTCGTCACGTCCTTGAAACTCAGTCCCGCCGCGATACCGCCGGCCTCGAGGCCGGACAGATCCATAAGGGTATCCACCACGGCATCGAGATGATCTTCCGGCTCGCGGTAGGTGATCCAGTCGTAGGGCGGAACGAGGTCTTGGAACGGAAACGGCCTTGCGAGCTGCACGGTGCCGCAGGACGGACAGACGGCGAGCGAAAGCGGGTGCTCCACCACCGGCTGATCCGGCGCACCGACGAAATGGCTCGATACCGGCTGCGCGCCCAAATCCAGAATGTCCTCTGTCGGGCTGGACCGGCACACCAGGCAAGCGCTCATAGGATGGCGTTCCTGCAGGTTTCTTTCGCCCTCGAATGATGCCTCACGCATTGAGACAACGAACGGTCCTGTGGCTATTCGGCGGGATCAATGGGCTCTCCGTTTCAATTGGCAGCTTCGCCCAGGTCCAGGCGCTGGCTCGTCGGGTCGGCGACGACACGGTGTCGATGTCGGCTTCGGCGATGTCATCATCCTGCTCAACGTCATCGCAACACCCCTTCACGCTGACGATTTCCCTCTTTGATGTCGACGTATCCGGTGCCGGTCAACAAGCCGCGCCAGCAGACCGGGGCGCCGGCCTTTCAGGACCTCGCCGAACCACCAGCGGGCCAGTGGGAACAGCAGCGGATACCAGGCAGGCCGTCTGGCGAGAACGGGAATAATGTCCCGCACGAAGGGGGAAAGCGCAGCCGGAGCCTCTGTTATCGCGCGCAGCATATCGGCGTGCTCCGGCGCGTTTAGCTTGTTCAGCATATTGACCATCACCTGGGCTTGGGCATTTCGGTCGCGCATTCCGACAGCCGAATAGGAGTGCGGCGACACGCGGAAGCAGGCAAGCGAGCGGCTGACGGCACAGAAGCCGTGCCGCAAAGCGATGGAATAGATCGCGAACCAGTCGCTGTGCCAGCGCAATGCAGGGTCGAGACCGCCGGCCTCGAGCAGCGCATCGCGCCGGAAGAGAGCCGTGTTGATGCTGAGCCAGACAAAGCGCTTCATCAGCAGCACGCCAAGTTCGGACGGTGAGATGAAGACGGGTGCCTCTCCTTGTGCGTACCACATTCCCAACGGCGATGCGTGGTCATATGTCACCACGGCTCCGTCGGCAGGGTTCCACTCCGAATACTGCGAAACGGCGAGTCGGAGACCGGGATACGCCGCAACGGCTCCCATCAGCGCCTCGCACATGTGCGCGTCGATCTTCTCGTCCGCGCTGGCAAGCACGACGTAGTCGCATGCGGCGGCGTTGAGCCCCCGATTGACGGTTTTGGGCACGCCCAACCGCTCTTCGTTGCGCAAGAGCTTCAGATTCGGATGCAGAGCTGCGAACTCCTCGATGACTGCGAGACTCTCGTCAGTCGACGCATCATCGATCACAACGATTTCGTCGAATGGGCGCGTCTGCCCAACAATGCAGGCGAGCGAGGTCCGCAACTCCACCGCATGGTTGTGGTTGGGTAGGACGACGGACACCCCTTGCATAACCGATGGATCATCCCTCATAACTCTTGACCAACGCGTCGTCGTGGAAGGGTCGTGCGGTTTTGCGCTTCGGCAGCAGCCTTGGGGGACGATCGACTGCGCGCAACACGATCAGAATGCGATTCCCGGCACAATATGAGCATTTTCTCAAGGTTCTTCTATCGGTCGGGACACGCGTTGTATGCGCGAGGGGCCGGCCGTTGGTTGATACGGTCTGCATTGCGCTTCGCGCTCGTGCGCCGCGTCGCGACTATGGCGCTTGTGCTTCAGGAGGCCAAGCGCCGCCGCACATCGGTGCGTAAGCTAATGAGCCTGGCCAATCCGGCGGTGCAGCTCCGCTTTGCGGATCAGGTCGGGCGTCTCGCAAGATCGCGGAGGCGCGACGACTATGTGGATATTTATTGGCTGGTGCTGGCGAACTCGACAGCGGTAGAGAACGCTTGGGAATTGCTGAGCAATCCCGAGAAGGCGCCGCACGCCAGGAAGAGGCACCAAGCGACCAACCTGCGCTACGCACAGGCGATTGCGGCCTACGAACTCGCCCGCTACAGGGACGCTGTATCGTATTTCCTGGCGATACAGGAGAGGGACCCCGACGAACTCAAGCTCAACCACGATTATCTGAAGGCGGCCTATTCGGCCGGCAAGATCCTGGATAGAGATTTGGCCTTGCGCTTCTTTGCGCGGCAGTTTGTCGA
>JAKSBI010000812.1 GCA_022361215.1 Hyphomicrobiales bacterium
CTGGATCATCAAGAGCGTTCTGGTGGTCGGGCTGATCGTGGCCGCGCTCGCCGGCGTCGCCGTCTGGCTGCAGGTGGTCCTGGTGCTGTTCGGGGACCCGGAGAAGCGCTTCGACCTGATGACGCTGGAATGGCCCGAGGAAGCCGGCTCCAAGATCGAAGGCAAGGCGCGTATCGTGCTGGAGGAGGAGAAACCCACGGCTGCCGGGCCCGACGTGCAGACCGCGGCGGCCAAAGGCCCGCGCTAGCGCGATTTTGGTTTGATGGGACTCGTCCACCCCGCTCCCCCGGCCCAACCACCCCAAGGGTAACCTTTATCGGGTGGTTGGGCCGGGGGAGCGGGGTGGGTACGATCGACCCGAAAGAGAAGGACCCGTCGCGGCCGGCAAGGACCACCAGCGACCATGGAGTGGGACAAGCTCTTCAAGAAGTACGTCAGCGACGACGTCAAGACGCCCTATCGGGTGTCCGTGGACCGTCTGACCCGGACCCAGGCGCGCCACGAGCTCTTCGTCTACGCGCTTTTCCTCGGCGTGCTGTTCGCCGTGGTCGGCGTCGCCTCGCTCTCCGACGGCCTGCCGCACGGGCGCGCTTTCGGCGTTCCGCTCTACGCCTTCGCCATGGTCTGGGCGGCGGGGCTCTTCGGCGTCACCAAGGCGACCTACGCCGCCACCTTCTGCGCCAGCGCGCCGGTCGCGGCGCTGCTCTATCTCGTGGTCTACGGCTTCCATCCGAATCTCGGGCCCCTCGACAAGGCGCTCCTGATCGCGGTCCTGCTGATCTGGATGCGCTATAGCTGGCGTATCCTGATGATCGCCAAGGCCTTTCCGGACATGCCGGACCCGGGGGAGCCGTCGTGACCGTCGCCGACCGGCTGTCGGACGCCATGGCGTGGCTGGCGCGGACCTTCCGCCGGCATCTCCTGGCCTTCATCGCGGGCAATGTGCTGCTGACCGCGGCCAATGTCGCGACGGGCGCCCCGTGGTGGGCCTTCTGGCCCTTCATCGTCTGGACCGTTGCGCTGGCGGTCCACTACCTGGTCTACAAGACCACCACCATCGACAAGGACTGGGTCGAGATCCGCGCCGACGAGCTCAGGGAAAAAAGCTACGACCGCGGCCACATTGACAGCATCGCGTCGCGCTACGAGACGGACCGCACGTCAGGGCAATGACGGCGGGTCGCGCCGTCGGTCAACGGGGATCGGGACATGTGGGATTTTCGTCTTTCGGCGGCGCTCGGCGCCATGGTCGCGACGGCGCCGTTCATCGCGCTGCGGCTGCTGGTCTATTTCGGCGTGGCGCTGCTCTACGTGGTCGCCACCGGCGTCGGCGGCGCCCTCGGCTACGGCTTCACCTCCTTCGGCGACGGGGAGGGCGCGGGCGCGGTCTACGGCGCCATGTTCGGCTTCGCCGGCGCCTCCGGCGTGCTCTACTGGGCGCGGGACTATCTGCTCTATCTCGTCAAGGCCGGCCATATCGCGGTGCTCGTGCACATCCATGACGGCAAAGAGGTGCCCGGCGGCCAGGGCCAGATCGGCTATGCCGCCGGCGTGGTCCGCGAGCGGTTCGCGCAGGCCTCGATGCTGTTCGCGCTCGATCAGCTCATCAAGGGCGTGCTCCGGACGCTCGCCGGCATCCTCAACACGGCCGCCATGATCCTGCCGCTGCCGGGCCTCGACAGCCTGGTGCGCATTATCAACGCCGTGCTGCGCCTGTCGCTGACCTATGTGGACGAGGTCATCCTCGCTCACAATTTGCGCGTCGCCTCCGAGAACCCCTGGGCCAGCAGCCGCCGGGCGCTGATCCTCTATGCGCAGAACTACGCCACCATGGTGAAGAACGCCGCCTGGCTCTGGGTGCTGATGTGGCTGCTGACGCTGGCGATCTTCGCGGTCCTGCTGGGCCCCGTGACCGGCCTCATCGCCCTCTTCCCCGGCGATATCGGGATCTGGGCCTTCGCGGTCGCTTTCGTCTTCGCCTGGTCGGTCAAGGCCGCCCTGCTGGAGCCGCTGGCCATCTACGCTCTCATGCAGGTCTATTTCGAGACCGTCGAGGGCCAGGAGCCCAACCGGGAGTGGGAGCAGCGCCTGGAACAGGCCTCCGACAAGTTCCGCGAGCTGACGGAGCGGGC
>JAKSBI010000126.1 GCA_022361215.1 Hyphomicrobiales bacterium
CCGTTTCGGCCCTGGATCAGGAGCTTCAGAGCTTGAACGTTCGCCTGGAGCAGTCGCTTGCGGCGCCCGCACCGGCGAATGAGGTCGAGCCTCAGAGCGCGCAACCTGCGGAGCCGGAGCATCCTGGCGGCGCAATGCCGGCGCCTGCTGCCCAGACCGGCAATGAGCCCTCGATCGAAGCGAAGCTTGGCGATCTGCTGACCCAGTTCTCGCGCGCGCAGGAGCAGTTCGGGCGCCTGGAGACCATCGAGGGCCATCTGCTGTGCATGATGGATACGATGCAGACGTCGCGCTCGGATATCGACGAGGTGGCCCGCAAGACGGCCCAGGAAACCGTGCGTGTGTTCTCCACCGAGAACGACACGGCCCAGGCGGTCGATCGCCTCGATGCCATTCGCGGCGAGCTGAACGCCCTCAACGATCGTGCCCGGCAGATGGACGAGCGCACCGTCGACACGCTCGACGCCATGAACGACACGCTGAAGACCCTGGCCGAGCGCGTGAGGGTCGGCGCGGCCGGCCCACAACCCGCCGTCGCCGCGCCGCAGCCTCAAGTGGCGGAGCCGCAAGCGCAGGCGCCGCAACAGCCGCAATCCGACGGACACGCGGTAGCGCGGACCGATCAGGGCTCTCCGCAGCAGGCGGCCGGGCCGTCTCATACGTCCCCTGGTGCCGATGCCGGCCAGGCTCAAACGGCGCAACCGCAGCCGCAGCCGCGCGCCGACCTCGGCGCCGACATTCCAGACTATCAACCGATCGCGGCCGAGGCGCCGGCCAGTGTACAAGAGCCAACGAGCCAGGCAGCGTCGGGCGATGCGGGCGCGGACGCGCACGAGCCTGTCGAGGCGCAGCGGCTGGCAAATGAGGACGATTTCATCGCCTCGGCACGCCGCGCCGCACAAGCCGCGGCCGCACAGGCTCATGAGGCACCGGAGCGCAAGAGCTTCTTCTCCCGGTTCAAGCGCAAGACGCAACAGGCGCCGGCGGTCCGGCCGATGCCCACCGGGGAGTCCAGGACATCGCGATCCTTACTGGTGTTCGCCGCGGTCTTCCTGCTGATCGTGAGTGCGGTCCTGCTTTATGGACGGTTGAAGACCAAGGACCGTCCGGTCGCTGAGACCCCGCAGCAATCGCTGCCGGCACCCGCGGCGCCGGTCGTCGAGACGCCGCCGCTCGCGCAGGAGCCGGTCCCCGATACGCCAAGCCCGGAGGCCGAGCCGCCGGCTGCAGAGCCCGCCAACCCCTCCGGTCGCACGGGCGAGGCCCGGAAACGGTCGCTGGTCACCGATACGCCGCCGAAGGTCAATCGTCAGTCCAAGGGCCGATTTGCCGTCGCCATGCCGGAGGTCGACAAGACGGATGCGGATGCCGCGCCTGCGCGACCGACGGACGCGAAGGTGGACAGGGGCGCGAAGGTCGCGGCGCTTTCGGCCGCACCGTCGCCGGCAAAGCCGACGCGACGGAAGACGCATGTGGAGACGCCGCTTCCGGGTCTCACGGTCCAGATCGTGGAGCCGACCAAGGACAGGCCGACGGACGACCGGGTCGCACGGGCCCATATCGGCGCGGCGGAACCCGTCACCCCTGGTGCCAGGTCGATCCCGATGCCGCCCGCCGGCGTCGGACCGCTGTCGCTCCGGATGGCGGCTTCGAAGGGCGACGCCGCGGCGCAATTCAAGGTCGCGACCCGCTTTGCCCAGGGCAAGGGCGTGGATCGGAACTTCGTGGAGGCCGCGCGCTGGTACAAGCGGGCCGCTGCACTCGGCCTGGCGCCCGCGCAGTACCGCCTCGGCGTGTTCTATGAGCGCAGCCGCGGCCTGGACAAGGATCTGGCCCAGGCCCGCCTGTGGTACCGCCGCGCCGCCGAGCAGGGCAACATCAAGGCTATGCACAACCTTGCGGTCACATACACCTCCCGCAACGTCCGCGGGCCCGACTACGCGACGGCCGCGCAGTGGTTCGAGAAGGCGGCGCAGCATGGGCTTTCGGACAGCCAGTTCAATCTCGGCATTCTCTTTCAGAATGGCCTGGGGGTGCGCAAGAGCCTTGCGGAAGCCTATCGCTGGTTTGCGCTGGCGGCGGCCGGTGGCGACCAGGAAGCGGAGAAGCGCCTGAAGTCGCTGAAGGTTCAGATCCTGCCGGATACCCTGAAGCGTATCGAGCACGCCGTCCGCAACTGGAAGGCGAAGCCGTCCAAGAAGGCGGCCAACTCGGTGAGCACCAAGTCCGACAGCCAGCGCAACGCCAAGCAGTCCGGCAATGCCACGGTGGCCCGCGTCCAGTTCCTGCTCAACAAGCTCGGCTATCAGGCCGGCACACCGGACGGCCGCCTTGGGCCGAGGACCCAGGCCGCGATCCGCGCCTTCGAGAAGCGCTCCGGCCTTGTTACGACCGGACGGGTCAACGACAAGCTGATCGCACGGCTCGAATCCCTGGCAGGCTAGTCCTTCAAGAGCTGCCGCCGCGACACCGGATAGACATCGTTCCGGCCCAGCATCCAGACGAAGAAGTCGCGAGTGCCGAACAGCGGCGCGAAGGCGGGGTTGAGCACGTTGAGACCGCCGGTATAGGCGCCGAATGCAGGCATGACGAGGCGGCCGCCGTCGCTGACGAAGCACTTTCGGCGCACGCTGCTGCCGCGCCGCGTCAGTCGGGCGGCAGGATGCAGATGCCCTGCGATCTCGTTGGCGGCGAGCCGCTCCACGGGCTCGTGGCGGAAACGCATGCCGCCGAGGGACACGGTCGCACAGACTCGGCCCGGGAGGTTGTCCGGAAGCTCGGGGTCGTGATTGCCCGTCACCCAGTACCACTCCCGGCCCTCGGCGAGGCGGCGCAGGCGCGCGACGATTTCCTCGGAGATGCGTTCTGCCGATGCCACTGAGTGGAAGTTGTCGCCGAGCGAGATGACGCGCCCCGGCGCGAAACGCGCGATCGCCGAGGTCAGGTCGTTCAGGGTCGCGGTGGTGTCGTAGGGCGGCAGCAGGGCGCCGCGCGCGGCATGGGCCGCGCCCGTTTCCAGGTGCAGGTCGGAGACGATCAGCGTGTCGTGCTCCGGCCAAAAGAGAGCGCCGCTCGTATCGGGCAGGAACGGCCGGCCGCAGAGCTGGATTTCCGCCAACGATGGCGTCGGGCGATGCTCGGTGCCATCCAATCGGAGCGGCAGTTGTCTAGTCACGCGACATGGCCTCCTCGATCAGTTGATCCGCAGCTTCGCGCATCAGATCCTCCCGCGCCTCGCCGTAGACCGGCTCGCGCCCGATCTCAAGCATGACCGGGACGGCCAGCGGCGAGATCTGATCGAGATGAATATGCCTGATTCGCCCGCGCGCCCGTCTGAGAAAGTCGCCGAGGCGGGCGATGTCGAGCAATCCGGTCGCGGCGTCGGCCCAGGCCGCGCGCAGCAGCACGTGCTCCGGCTCGTGCTGCCGCAGCACGTCGTAGATCAGGTCCGAGGAGACCGTGACCTGGCGGCCGGTCTTCTCCTGGCCTGGATGGCGGCGCTCGATCAGGCCCGCGATGACGGCGCAGACCCGGAAGGTGCGCTTCATCAGGCTCGACTCCGCCAGCCAGGCGTCGAGGTCGTCGCCCAGCATGTCCTCCTCGAAGAGTTCCGCCGGATCGAGGCGGCCGCCTCGCAGCATTGCGCCGAGATCGCCCAGCGCCCAGATGGCGAGCGCGTATTCGTTGGCCACGAAGCCGAGCGGCCGTGCCCTTGCGCGCTCCAGCCGCCGGGTCAGCAGCATGCCCAGGGTCTGGTGCGCCAGCCGGCCCTCGAAGGGATAGCAGACCAGATAGTGCTTGCGCCCGCGCGGGAAGGTCTCGACCAGCACCTCGCTCGCCTTCGGGATTACGGACTTCCAACGCTGCACCTCCAGCCATTCCGAGACCTGAGGCGGCAGCCGCCGCCATTCGGCGGGCGCGGCCAGGATGCGCCGGACGCGCTCGGCGAGGTAGGTGGAGAGCGGGAACTTGCCGCCCTGATAGGACGGCACCTTCGGGTCGGCGGCTCCGGCGCGGGTGACGAGGGCGTCGGTCTCGCGAAGCCCCTCGAAGCGCAGCACCTCGCCGGAGAAGACGAAGGTGTCGCCGGGCACGAGCTGCTCGATGAACCATTCCTCGACCTCGCCGAGGACGCGGCCGCCGCGCCCGACCGCGGGCTGTCCGGGCCGGCCGGCGCGGGCCCGCTTCGAGGCGAGGCGCACCTTCAGCATGGGCGCCTCCACGATGGTCCCGACATTCAGCCGGTATTGCTGCGCCACTCTCGGGTTCGCGACCCGGAAACGCCCGTCCTCGGTCCGGCGCAGGCGCGCATAGCGGTCGTAGGTTTTGAGCGCATAGCCGCCGGTGGCCACGAAGTCGACGACCTGATCGAAGCTCTTGCGATCCAGATCCGCATAGGCGGTCGCAGTCCGGACTTCTTCGTAGAGCCCGTCTGGCTCGAAGGGGGCCGCGCAGGCCATGCCGAGCACGTGCTGGGCCAGCACGTCCAGTCCGCCGCGCCGTGCCGGCGGTGTGTCCTGGGCGCCCGCGGCTGCGGCTTCCAGCGCCGCCTGGCACTCCATCACCTCGAAGCGGTTGGCTGGCACCAGCAGGGCGCGGCTGGGCTCGTCGAGCCTGTGGTTGGCGCGGCCGATGCGTTGCGTCAGCCGGCTGGCGCCCTTGGGCGCGCCGACATTGACGACCAGATCCACGTCGCCCCAGTCGATGCCGAGATCGAGCGTCGAGGTGCAGACCACCGCACGCAGCCGTCCGGCCGCCATGGCCGCCTCGATCTTGCGCCGCTGCTGCACGTCGAGCGAGCCGTGATGCAGCGCGATCGCCAGGCTGTCCTCGTTCAGGTGCCAGAGCTCGTGGAACAGCATCTCCGCCTGGGAGCGGGTGTTGACGAAGACCAGCACCATCTTGTTGGCGCGGATGGCCTCGTAGATCTCGGGCAGCGCGTAGCGTGCGGAATGGCCCGACCAAGGGACGCGCTCGCTGGACGTGAGCGTGCGGATCTCGGCCGGGGTCGCCCCGCCGGCTGAGATCAGGCCGGCGAGGCGGCTGCAGCCGGCCTCCGGCCCCTGGCCTGCGAGAAAGGCGCGCAGCTCCGAAGGGCGGGCGACCGTGGCGGAGAGCCCGATCGAGACGGCATGTGGCGCCAGGCGGCGCAGCCGTGCGAGACCCAGCGCCAGCAGGTCGCCGCGCTTCGAGACGACCAAGGCGTGAAGCTCGTCCAGGATGATGGTCTTGAGGCCACCGAACATCGAAGCGGCGTCACGGTGCGAGAGCATGAGCGCCACCTGCTCCGGCGTGGTCATGAGGATGTCGGGCGGCGCGTAGCGCTGCCTCTGTCGCCGCGATGCCGGCGTGTCGCCGGTGCGGGTTTCCAGCCGGATGTCGAGCCCCATGTCCTCGACCGGTGTCGTCAGGTTCCGCGCGATATCGACGGCCAAGGCCTTGAGCGGCGAGATGTAGAGGGTGTGGATGCCGCGCCGGTCTTCGGTGCGTCCGGCTGCCTCGGTCAGGTCCACGAGGCTCGGCAGGAAGCCGGCCAGGGTCTTGCCGCCGCCGGTGGGCGCGATCAGAAGTGTCGAGTGGCCCCGCGCGGCCGCGGCCAGCAATGCGAGCTGGTGGGCATGCGGCTGCCAGCCGCGCTCCGCGAACCAGGCCGCGAAGGGCTCGGGGAGAGACGCGGCCGCGTCGTGTGCTGTGGTCGGGTCAAGCACGGATAGGCCGATCCTCGTGGTCGAGCGGAGCCGGGCGTGCGCCGGTCCTGCCCGCGGGAGCGACCATTCTGCCACGACTTGGCCGGCGCTGCGCGTCGCAACAGGGCCTCGCCTCGGACCGCGGAGCGGCTGTCAGCCTGCCGGCTTGGGCTCCGAGGCAGAGGGGCCGCCGGGGGGCGCCGCCGTGCCCCAGATCCGCACCATCGCCCGGTCCGACCAGGCGAGGCGTTGGCGCAGGAAGCTGCGCGTGCGCTCCTGGTCCGGGGTCTTGTCGCGCCGCCACACGGCGAGCGTGGCCAGGAACAGCGCGGTCAGGCCGATTTCCTCGATCTCGCGGCGCCGGCCTCCCGCGTCCAATAGGGCGGCGTCGC
>JAKSBI010000762.1 GCA_022361215.1 Hyphomicrobiales bacterium
GACCCCATGCGCTGTCTTGGCTGCCGGCGCATCTTGCGCCGGCGCGCCGCCCCGCTCAAGCCCGCGCGGCCGCCGTGGCCGGATCGCCGTCGTCGCGCCAGGCCCAGAGATCGATCGGCTCGTCACGGCCGCGGATCGCCTGGCCCGCAATCACGAAGAAGCCGGCGAGGTCGGCCTCGACCGCCGGGTCGACCGCCCGCGCGGCCTCGACCACGGCGTCGGACGCGATAATGGTGACGTCGTGGTTGCGGGTCAGCGCTTCCAGCCGGCTGGCGACGTTCACCGCATCGCCGGTGACGGTGAAGGCGAACTGCTGCTCGCCGCCGAGATTGCCCATCAGCACCGGGCCGTAGTGCAGGCCGATGCCGATCCGTAGCGGGGGCTGGCCCTCGGCGGCCCGTTCGCGGCCCCAGGCGGCCATGTCGTCGGCAAGCCGCCGGGCGCAGTGGATGGCGTTGCCGGCATCCGCGAAGCCCGGCGCCGGCACGCCGAAGCAGGCCATGGCGCCGTCGCCAAGGAACTTGTCCAGCGTGCCGTTGTTGGCGAACACGGCCCGCTCGACCACGCGGTGGAACTGCCGCAGCATCGCCACCGCCTCGGCCGGGCTCATGTGCTCGGTTTGTCGCGTGAAGCCAACCAGGTCGACGAACATGATGGCGGCGTTCTGCATCCGGTCGAAGGCGAAGGGGTCGTCGCGGTCGGCGAGCGCCTTAACCACGGCCGGTGAGAAATAGCGCGACAGGTTGCGGCGTTCCCGCTCGGCCAACCGGCGGCGGCGCTGCTCGCCGAGCGCCCGGGCGAGCGCGAACCAAGCGAAGTTCAGCACGATCGCTGCGGTCGGGAAGACGAAGCTGAGCCAGAGGTTGCCTGCGCCGAGCGCGACGGTGGTGACGACGCCCCAGCCGGCCAGCAGGACCACCAGCGCCGGACCGGTGATGGCGAGCGGACCGAAACCGGCCAGCGCCGCGCCGGCGAGCCCGCCCAGCAGGATCGCGGCGATATCCAGCGCCGTC
>JAKSBI010000448.1 GCA_022361215.1 Hyphomicrobiales bacterium
ACCGGTACCCACTTTCGGGAGACATGCTTTAGCGATACGAGCCGCGCCGGTCGCCGCCGTGGTCGTAGCCGCCGAAGTCGACCTTGACCTCCTTGACGATGGAGGGACCGTCCTTTTCCTCGCCCTCGCAGCCGGTGACCAGCAGGCCGACCTTGGCGCCGTACATGGCCGCCTGGGTGATCATCGTGACCACCTGCTCGAAATTGGCGCCGAAATGCTCGTGCATGAGCTTGTAGTACGGGTCCTTGCAGCCGTACTCGCCCGTCTCCGTGTGTTTCACCAGATGGACCAGCACGAAGTCGTTGCCGTAGCGGATCTCCTTCACGAAGTCGTGGGTGTAGCCGTATTTGTCCTCGGCCGAGGCCGGGCCGCCAAGGGCGATCGTGGACGCCAGAACGGCCGCGGTGAGAAAGCGCTTCATCGTCGAACCTCCCATCACTGAACTGCTCCTCGCGCCGCCCCTGGGGCGGCGGTCGTGGGACGGACCCCGGGTCCCCGGTGTCCCGCATCGCGAACGCCCCTGCGTCCCTCGCGCGTTCGTCACCAGACCGTATGTGGGGCGCACACCCCCGGTCGGCAAGCCGAGCGGCTTGCCCCGTCCGGCGCAGCTGGTAAGACTCGAAGCCAAGACAAAGGGACCGGTGCCGAGACGCCCATGAACCTGTCGATCACGCTGCGGACCGTGGCGCGCTGCCTGCCGGAGCGCCCGGCGGTCACGTCCGAGGCCGGGGTGCTGAGCTACGGCGCGCTGGAGGACCGGGTGGCGCGGATCGCGGGCGCGTTGCGCGGCCGTCACGGGCTCCAGCGCGGCGCCCGCGTGGCTATCGCCATGGAGAACCGCCCGGAGTATCTGGAGGCACTCTACGGCATCTGGCGGGCGGGCCTGACCGCGGTGCCCATCAACGCCCGGCTGCACGCCAAGGAGCTGGCCTTCATCATGGCCAATTCCGAGGCCCGTCTGGCGCTGGCCAGCCCCAAGCTCGCCGACACCCTCGGCGGCGCCGGGGAGGGCGCGCTGCCGCCCGTCGTCGTGACCGGCTCCGGCGATTACGACCGGTTGCTCGGCGGCGATCCGGTAAGCGAGGCGCCCGGCGGCCCGGCGGACGAGGCCTGGCTGTTCTACACCAGCGGCACCACCGGCCGGCCCAAGGGCGCGGTGCTGACCCATCGCAACCTGCTCTTCATGACCCATGCCTACTACGCCGACGCCGACTGGGTCGGGCCCACGGATGTGCGCCTGCACGCGGCACCGCTCTCCCACGGCTCGGGGCTCTATGCGCTCGCCCATGTGGCGAAGGGCGCGAACAACGTGATCCTCGCGAGCGCCGAGCCGGACGCCATCTACGACGCGCTGGCGCGCTACGAGAACGTGGCCATGTTCGCGGCGCCCACCACGGTCTCGCGCCTGCTGCAGAGCCCGTGCGCCGGCGGCGACACGCGCGGCCTGAAGACGCTCTGCTTCGGCGGCGGGCCCATGTATGTGGCCGACCTGACGCAGGCGCTGGAGCTCTTCGGGCCGAGGCTCTTCCAGCTCTACGGCCAGGGCGAGAGCCCGATGACCATCGCCGGCGTGCCCAAGGCCATGTATGGCGACCGCGCGTCCCCGTACCACGAGGCGCTGCTTCGCAGCGTCGGCGTGGCGCGCACGGGCGTGGCCGTCAAGGTGGTGGACGAGGCGGGCCGCGAGCTGCCCCGCGGCGAGGTCGGAGAGGTCGTCACGAAGAGCGACTGCGTCATGCAGGGCTACTGGGCCGACCCGGAGGCCACCGCGGCGGCCATCAGGGACGGCTGGCTCCGGACCGGCGACATGGGCGCCATGAGCGCGGAGGGCCTGCTGACGCTGAAGGACCGCTCCAAGGACATGATCATCTCCGGCGGCAGCAACATCTATCCGCGCGAGGTGGAGGAGGTGCTGCTGACCCATCCGGACATCGTCGAGGCCGCGGTGGTCGGCCGGCTGCATGCCGACTGGGGCGAGGAGGTGGTGGCCTTCGTGGTGCCGCGCCCGGGCGCCGCGCCGGGCGCGCCCGCCCTCGACCGTCTCTGCCTCGACAACATCGCGCGCTTCAAGCGGCCGCGCAGCTACCGCTTCGTCGCGGCGCTGCCGAAGAACAACTACGGCAAGATCCTGAAGACCGAGCTGCGCCGCACGCTGGAGGACGAGCGCGAGCCAGCGTGAATCCACATCGGCCGGCATCGGCGCCTTGACCTTCACGGCCGGCCGTCGGCCATGTCTATGCCAGTGGATCGGCGCCGCGGCGGCACCCGCCAAAGTATTCGCGGAGCGAATCACTTGCGCGAAGCTTGGGCCGGGCGGCTCTGAAAAATGGGGCGGCCGGACCCGAATCCCTGCCGAAACGGTTCATTTCAGCGGGTCGAAAGGGGTGCGGCAATCGGACCGGAGGGCGAAAAAAACCTTTGCGTTCAGACAGTCTTGCTCCATGACTCACACATTACGAGCACCGTCACATTCGATGCACAATCGCGCCCAAGTGTTGCCTCAAAGTCAACGCAGTATCGCCATTCCCGTAATGGGAGGGCACTAACGATGAGAATATTCGGAACATTCGCGTCCGTATTGTTTGCGGTGGCGTCCTTCTGGCTCGTCTCCGTTGTTGCTGCTCCGGTGAAGGTGGAGCCCTGGAACAAGGGCTACGCGACGGCTGATGTCGTCACCGGTTGGCCGCTGACTCGTTAAGGGGCCGGCAGCGACAGCGTTTCCAGGCCGAGGGACAGAGGGCCTGGCAAACGCCAAACCAAGAGACTTCGGTCTCGCAAGGTACGCACCGTGGAAGGGGTGGCCGCTTGAGGGAAAGCGCCGGCCGCCTCGTCGATGGTGCGTTCCTGCGTGCCGGGCAGGGACCGGCGCCGCCGCGCCCGCCTACATCAGCCCCTGCTCCCGGAAGAAGCGCGCGGCGCCCGCATGCAGCGGCGCCGTCAGGCCGGTCCTGGCCATGTCGCCCGGCGTCAGGGCCCTGAGCGCCGGATGCGTCTTCTTCAGCCGCTCCAGATTGTCGAAAAGCCCCTTCACGAACCGATAGACCACGTCCTCCGAGACGTCCGTCGAGCTGACCACCGTCAGGGTGGCGCCGAAGGTCTTCACCGGGTCGCTGGAGCCCGGATAGACCCCGCCCGGGATGGTGGTCGCCGCCAGATAGGGGGTGGCCGCCACCAGCTTGTCGATGGCCGGGCCGGCGACGGGCACGAGCCTGGCGTCGCAGAGCTTGGCCAGCCGCGCCACGTCCGGGTCCGGATGGCTCACCACGTAATAGGCGGCCTGCACCCGGTCGTGGCAGAAGGCGAGTGACTGCTGGTCCGTGGGCAGCTCCTCCACCAGCACGAAGTCCCTGGCGGTCCAGGCCTGCGCCGCCAGCACCATCTCCATGCTGGCCCGGTCGCTCGAATAGGGCTTGCCCAGGTTCACGCGCTTGCCCTTGAGGTCGGCCAGCTCGGCGATGCCGGCGTCCTTGCGGGCGACCAGGGTGAAGGGCTGGCTGTGCAGCGAGAACAGGCTGCGGATGGTGTCGAAGCTGCCGGCCATGTGCTCGACCGGCCCGGTCTTGGTGACGGCGTAGTGCTGCCAGTCCGAGCGGGCGATGCCGATCTCGATGCTGCCGTTGCGCAGGTCCACCAGCGTGGCGAAGGAGGCTGCCGCGTCCCCGCCCGAGGCCGGCGACAGGCTGCATGTTATGCCCTCGACGGCGCGGTCGAGCAGCCGGCAGATGGCCCGCCCGAAGGCATAGTTGGCGCCGCCCCGGTCGCCGGCGCCGAGCGTCACCTCCTCGGCGGAGCGGGCAGGCGCTGCGGCCAGCGTCAGGCCGAGCGCGGCCACGGACAGATAGGCGAGGGGAGTCTTCAACATGGAACGTCTCCTCCGGCACGGGCCCGGTGTCGAACGCATGGTGCGCCGAGACGCGTGAGACGGATGCGGTTCCGATGCGACGTGCCTGAGGGCCGCTGGCCGAAAACCTCCGGTCCTCCCGGTCGCGGATTACGGGGCGGGTTCCGGTCCCAACCCCGATCACGGGACCGACGGCGGGCGCCCGGGCCATGTCCCGCATCGCGCTGCGACAGCCATGGGAACCGCAGGGGCTCCAGGCCGTGCCATGCCCGGCGACTTTCAAGGGACGTATGGTAGCGCGTTTCGGCC
>JAKSBI010000713.1 GCA_022361215.1 Hyphomicrobiales bacterium
CTTGAGGACTTCGACGCGTTCGAACAGATAGGGCTCGAACCCGGCAGATGCGAAATCGGTGCCTCTGATCCTCAGGCCGTCGATGTACTCGTTTTCCGAAGCGCCCGCCGTGCCATCTCCGCCGAACCCGCGAATGGAGATGCTGCTGCCGCCCAGACCCGATGACTCACCTTGCAGGTTCGATCTCACACCGGCCGTGTACTGAACCGCCTCTCCAATGTTCTGCACAGCGCGCGCATCCATCTGATCCCGCGTGATGATGGAGATGGACTGAGGGGTCTCGATCGGTGCCGTTCCGGTCTTCGTGGCGGTCGCGCTCTTCTTCGCGACATAGCCATCCACGGGGCCCCATGCGGTTTCCGCGCTTGACCCGCCGCCGGTCTCGCCGTCTCCCTGAACGGTGATCGTTGCAAGGTCAACGTCGGCGGCCGTGCCTCCGGCGGCCTGTGCGACACGCACAAGCACGGCGTCGTCATAGGTGTAACGATACCTCGCGCCGCTTCCCGCCAGCAGCTTCTTCAGCACCTCCTCAGGCAGAAACACACCCGAGAGGCCGTCCGTGGTGCGCCCGGCCAACTCGGCCCGATTGTAGGCCACCTGGATACCGGTCTGCTCCGAGAATTTGCGCAAGGCTTGTGCGAGAGGCTGGGGCTCCAGCTTGAAGAGCTGCTTTGCCTGTCTTTGCGTGCTTTGCACAAGACGCGGCCCTGGGACGAGATCCGATCCTGATCGTTCGTCCGGGAGCGCGGCAAGCTGCTGTTGCTCCGACGCGGCAACCGCCCTCGTTGTCGGGGCGGTCGACATAAGGCACGTCAGAACCGCCGCGCCAATCAGCGTCCTATCGAGTGGCGCCAGCCCACCACCACACTCCATCCAGCCCATGACTTTTCCCTCTTATCCAAGTCGCTGTCACGCAAGCCCGTCCGCAGATCCAGATGCCTGCGGTTCAGGCTGCCACCGATTGAAAGACGCGCGGGAAGAGGATTCAGTCAGGACTCAGGGAGAAAAACAGTCAGCCGTCAGACCGGCCCGGCAATCCCGACCGGCGAGATATCAGTACAGAATGACGAGATATGGCGTCACGCTGCGGACACGCAGGCCTTGCATTGCAGCGAGCGTGCCGATCGCCGAATCGAGGCTGCGCGCGGAAAAAACGCCGCTCACAGGGATGTCGAGAGCCGCGGTCGAGATTACGACGATGCGTCCGGGAAAATAGCGGTCGAGCTCCGCAATAGCGTCGTCGAAGGGCAATTCGTCCATGATGATCTTGCCGGTCCGCCATGCCAGCGCGGCTTTGGCGTCCACGGCTCTGACCGGCGCGATGGCGCCGCCCCTGGCGTAGATCACTTGATGATCTGCCGAGACCTGAACCGCTGGCGTCTGCGGCCTGCCGCCCGGCCCCTTTGCGGCTGCACCTGCGGGCACAACCTCTATCTTGCCCTCGGTCACGGTCACGCTCACTTTGCCGTTGGCGTCATGGACGGCAAAAGCCGTCCCCACGGCACGTGTCAGCCTGCCCTGCGACCGCACGCTGAAGGGAGCCTCCGCATTCCTGGCGACAACGAAGTAAGCCTCGCCGCTCAGCAATTCGATGCGCCGCTCGCGGGGCGTGTAGTCGACGCCGATAGCAGTGGCCGTATTGAGATAGGCCGTCGAACCGTCAGGCAGGGAGACGCGGATTTGCTCTCCCGATGCCGTGCGATAGTCCGATATCAGAGCCAGCCAAGCATCGCCGGCAAAGAGCGCCGCCAGCAGCGACGCCGCCAGCGCGAGCCCCGCAAACACCACCCTGCGCCGTGCCCGCATGCGCCGGCCCGGCTCGCCGGCCAATGAGACGTCGTCCGGATCGGGCACAGCCCAGGTGGTCGGGCCCATGAGGTGCTTCAGGCTCTCGACCTGCCGCCACGTCGCCTGCTCGTAGGCGAAGGCCTCCTTGTGAGACGGACTCGCATCGAGCCAGCGCTGGAACCGAGCCTGCTCCTGGACACTCATGTCCCCGGCGGTAAGCCGAACCAGCCAGTGTCGCGCTTCATCGCGAAGGGCGTGCGGCGGCTGTGGCGTCCTTCCCTCGGTTCCCATCTTCCCTGTCGTCCTGCAGTCCTTGTCAAGCCGAGACGCAGCACCCGTCTGCTGCCACACCGGCAGCATCATAGATATGACGCGTTGAGAAGGCTAAGGACTGGAAAACTTCGTGGTCAATCAGCTATTCACGCGCAAATTCGTCACGTGCACGCGCCAGATGATCCAGCACCAGCTTGATGTGATAGGCAACGGTGCTTGTTGAAATTCCGAGCTCATTCGCAATCTGCTTATTGGTATAGCCATCGAAACGGTTGAGATAGAATATTTTGCGGCTGATTGTACGCAAGCCTGCGAGCGCGTCCCCCATGTGATCGAGCTCGTCCTTCGCGATCACATACCGCTCCGGGGTAAGCGGATCGATATCGTTCCAAAGGTAGCTTTGATGATCACCAAGCAATTTAGCTTGGCGAGATTTCTTCCTCAGGTAATCGGTCGCCAAGTTTGCGGCCATCTTGAAGAGATAGGAGCGCGGGTTCGTGATGGTGACGCAGGTGGCAACAGTGCGGTTCGCCTTGAGCCAAGCCTCCTGAGTGAGATCCTCCGCCGCGTCGCGGCACCGCAATCTTTGCATGAGGAAGCGTTTCAGGGCATCGCGGTTCTGCGTATAGGC
>JAKSBI010000097.1 GCA_022361215.1 Hyphomicrobiales bacterium
AGCTCGAAGGCGGAAAATGGAAGAAGATCAGCTGGGACCAGGCGATCAACGAGATCGGCGACAAGATGCTGTCGATCCGCAAGGAGTCCGGTCCTGACTCGGTCTACTGGCTGGGTTCGGCGAAACACTCGAACGAACAAGCCTATCTGTTCCGCAAACTCTACGCCTTCTGGGGCTCCAACAACGGAGACCATCAGGCACGGATCTGTCACTCCACCACGGTTGCGGGTGTTGCCAACACCTGGGGCTATGGTGCGATGACCAACTCCTACAACGACATCCACAACACGCGTGCGATGATCCTCGTCGGCTCCAACCCGACCGAGGCCCATCCGGTCGCCGTCCAGCACCTGCTGAAGGCGAAAGAGCAGAACAACGCGGCGCTGATCGTTTGCGATCCGCGCTTCACGCGCACCGCTGCTCACGCGACGGAGTATGTCCGGTTCCGTCCGGGCACGGATGTCGCCCTCATCTGGGGCATTCTCTGGCACATCTTTGAGAATGGCTGGGAGGACAAGGAGTACATCCGCCAGCGCGTCTGGGGCATGGAGTTCATCCGCGAAGAGGTGAAGCGGTGGAACCCGGAGGAGACCGAGAGGGTCACCGGCGTCCCGGGCTCGCAGCTTCGCCGTGTCGCGCGCACCCTGGCCACCAACAGGCCGGGCACCATCATCTGGTGCATGGGCGGCACGCAGCACACCAACGGCAACAACAACACCCGCGCCTACTGCGTCCTGCAGCTCGCGCTCGGCAATATCGGCCGGACGGGCGGCGGCGCCAACATCTTCCGCGGCCACGACAACGTGCAGGGTGCGACGGACATGTGCGTCCTCGCGCATTCGCTGCCGGGCTATTACGGCCTGAAGAAGGGCTCGTGGAAGCACTGGTGCCGGGTCTGGGGCGTCGACTACGACTGGGTGGCCGGCCGCTTCCAGTCGGAGAAGCTGATGCAGTCCAAGGGCATTCCCGTGTCGCGCTGGGTCGACGGCGTGCTCGAGGCCAAGGACAAGATGGATCAGCCGGACACCCTCCGGGCCATGGTGTTCTGGGGCCACGCGCCCAACTCGCAGACCCGCGGCATAGAGATGAAGAAGGCGTTCGAGAAGCTCGACCTGCTCGTCGTCATCGATCCCTATCCGACGGTCAGCGCGGTGATGCACGACCGCACCGACGGCGTCTATCTGCTGCCGGCGGCGACGCAGTACGAGACCTACGGGTCGGTGACCGCGTCCAACCGTTCGCTGCAATGGCGTGAGACGGTGGTCGAGCCGCTGTTCGAGGCGCGCACGGACCACGAGATCATCTATCTGTTCGCGAAGAAGTTCGGCTTCGACAAGCAGCTTCTCAAGAACATCGCGCTGATCGACGTGGGCTCCGGCCGCAAGGAGCCGAGCATCGAGGACACCACCCGCGAGTTCAACCGCGGCATGTGGACGATCGGCTATACCGGCCAGTCGCCCGAGCGGTTGAAGATGCACATGAAGTATCAGCACACCTTCGACAAGACCACGCTTCAGGCGAAGGGTGGACCGGCGGACGGTGACTATTACGGCCTGCCGTGGCCCTGCTGGGGCACCGCGGAGATGAAGCATCCGGGCACGCCGAACCTTTACGATCCCTCCAAGCCGGTGGCCGAAGGCGGCCTGAACTTCCGTGCGCGCTTCGGCGTCAAGGCGCCCGACAAGTGGGGCGGTGCCAACCTCCTAGCCGAGGGCTCCACCGAAGGGGTCACCTACCCGGTCGGCAACGAGCTGAAGGACGGCCATCCCGAGTTCACGATGGCCATGCTCAAGAAGCTCGGCTGGGACAAGGATCTCTCGGAAGCCGAGCGTCAGGCCATCGAAAAGGTCGCGGGCGACAAGACCAACTGGAAGACCGACCTGTCGGGCGGCATCCAGCGCGTCGCGATCAAGCATGGCTGCGCGCCGTTCGGAAACGCGAAGGCCCGGACCGTGGTCTGGAACTTCCCGGATCCGGTGCCGACCCATCGCGAGCCGCTCTACACGCCGCGGCGCGATCTGCTGGACAAGTACGCCACGTACTCCGACCGGCAGATGTATCGTCTGCCCACCCGCTATGCCTCGATCCAGGAGCAGGACTTCACCAAGGACTATCCCCTGATCCTGACCTCGGGGCGCCTCGTGGAATACGAGGGCGGCGGCGACGAGTCGCGGTCGAACAAGTGGCTGGCTGAGCTTCAGCAGCAGATGTTCGCCGAAATCAACCCGTCCGACGCCAACGATCTCGGCATCAAGGATGGCGAGATGATCTGGGTCGAAGGCCCGGAGAAGGCCAAGGTCAAGGTGATGGCCATGGTCACCGAGCGGGTCGGCAGGGGCGTCGTGTTCATGCCCTTCCACTGGGGCGGTCATTACCAGGGCCGGGACCTTCGGAGCAAATACCCCGAAGGCGCCGATCCCTACGTTCTGGGCGAGTCGGCCAATACGGCGATGACCTACGGATACGACTCGGTGACCAACATGCAGGAGACCAAGTGCACCCTGTGCAAGGTCTCGAAGGCTTAAGGAGTCCACGCGATGGCTAGGATGAAATTCCTATGTGACGCGGAGCGCTGCATCGAGTGCAACGCCTGCGTCACGGCGTGCAAGAACGAGCACGAGGTGCCCTGGGGCATCAACCGCCGTCGGGTGGTGACGATCAATGACGGCAAGCCGGGCGAGCGTTCGATCTCGGTGGCCTGCATGCATTGTTCCGACGCCCCCTGCATGGCGGTCTGCCCCGTGGATTGCTTCTACGAGACCGAGGAAGGTGTGGTGCTGCACTCCAAGGACCTGTGCATCGGCTGCGGCTATTGCTTCTATGCGTGCCCCTTCGGCGCGCCGCAATATCCGCAGGTGGGGAACTTCGGCTCCCGCGGCAAGATGGACAAGTGCACCTTCTGCGCCGGCGGCCCGGAGACCAACCACTCGTCGGTGGAGTTCAAGAAGTACGGCCGTAACCGTCTTGCGGAAGGCAAGCTGCCGCTGTGTGCCGAGATGTGCTCGACCAAGGCGCTGCTCGCCGGTGACGGGGACGTGGTCTCCGACATCTATCGCGAGCGGGTGGTGGCCCGCGGTTTCGGCTCCGGCGCGTGGGGCTGGGGTCGGGCCTACCCAGGCCAGGGCTCGTAAGGGCTCGACAAGGTGCGGGGCGGTCTTCGGGCCGCCCCGGTCCGCCCGCTTGAGGTCCGTCCGCTCGAAGTCTTCCCGAAGTCTTCGGCGGCCTTGGCGCTTGATCTATCATGAAATCGGCATGACCATGCCCGGGCCGGCTTTGGGGCGGGGCCTAAAGTATGTCTCCCGAAAGTGGATACCGGTTTCGGGACAAAAGACATGCTTCGACAAAGAGCTAGAGCATGGCGCGACTCAGAATGATCGCGACAGGCTCTAGGGGAACTTGACTGGAGTTGCATCATGCGCATGGCGAGACTGCCATGGGTTCTGCTGGCTGGCGCGGTCCTCTCGCTGACCGGCTGCAAGGACACCGACCGCCCGACCAGCTACGAGAAGGGCGTCTATGGCGGCCCGGCCGACGAGAAGCTGACGCCGGCGCAGGTCGAGGCGCTACGCCATCGTGGCGCCTTGCAAAATCAATGACCGCAGGAGGAAACATCATGCAGGCTTCGAAGCGCAGCCATGGGCTTGCGTGCCTGACCGCGTGTCTCGGCTTTCTGGCGCTTCTGTCCGCGGGCCTGGTGTCGCTCTCGCCCGAGGCGCAGGCCCAGAGCAGCGTCCGCCCGCCTGCGGGCGCCACCACCAATGCGGCGCCGAACCCCGGCATCTCCCGCGGCGACGTGCCGTCGCGCGCCAACCAGCCGACCGACGTGACCGGCGGCAACGTGCCGGGCGGATCGCTCGGCACCGCCTCGGACTCCGAGCTCTGGCGCGCCGTGCGCCAGGGCATCAAGGGCACGGTCTCGATTCCCGACAAGAACGCCGCGCTGCTGGTGCAGTCCGAGGGCGACAACTGGCGCGCCATCCGCAACGGGCCGCTGGCGAACTGGGGCGCCTGGGGCCTTGCCGCCATCCTGGTGCTCCTGGCGCTGTTCATGCTGCTGCGCGGCCGCATCAGGATCGACGCCGGGCGCAGCGGCAGGACCATCCTCCGCTTCACCACCGTCGAGCGCATGGCCCATTGGCTGCTCGCCGTCTCCTTCATCGTCCTGTCGGTGACGGGCCTGAACATCACCTACGGCAAACATGTGCTGATGCCCGTGCTCGGCAAGGAGATCTTCGCCACCATCACCCAGGGCGGCAAATGGGTCCACAACTACGTGGCCTTCGCCTTCATGGTCGGGCTGGCGATGATCTTCGTGCTGTGGATCAAGGATAACTTCCCGAACAAGTACGATCTGCAATGGATCGCCAAGGGCGGCGGCATCTTCACCAAGAGCCATCCCCCGTCGAAGAAGTTCAACGCCGGCCAGAAGCTGATCTTCTGGCTGGTGATCCTGGGCGGCGCCTCCTTGAGCCTCTCCGGCATCGCGCTGCTGTTCCCGTTCCAGATGTCGATGTTCGCCGACACCTTCGTGATCCTGAACAAGCTCGGCTTCGATCTCCCGACCACGCTCGCGCCGGTGCAGGAGATGCAGTACGCCACCACCTGGCACGCCATCATGGCGCTGGTGCTGATCGTGGTGATCATCGCCCACATCTATATCGGCTCGATCGGCATGGAGGGGGCGTTCGACGCCATGGGCACCGGCGAGGTCGACGTCAACTGGGCCAAGGAGCACCACTCGGTGTGGACCGAGGAGGTGCTGGCCGCCGACAAGGCCGGCGCCGAGGCGGCCGCCGCGCCCAAGGCGGCGCCGGCGGAATAGGACGCTCCGGCGGGCCGGGACGCGACCCGGCTCCGCCGCCGTCCGGCGATCGGTCAGCGCCCGCCCGTGAGAGCCCATCCACGCCATAGCATCGTGCGTCGTGGCCGCGCGCCCGGCGCCCTGCTGCCGGTCTGTCTCGCTCTGGCCCTGGCCGGCGCCGTCCCGCTGTCGGCCGCCCCCGACGCGGCCGGGGCCGACCCGGCGACGCGGACGGCGGCCCCGGCGGTCGCGCCGCCCGGGGCGCGTAGCCCAAGGGCCAAGAAGGCCGCCCGCCCCGCCGATCTGGTTGGCCATGGCGGTCCCGTGCGCGCCATCGCCGTCAGCCGCGACGGCGGCCGCGCGCTCACCGGCAGCTTCGACTATGCCATGATGTATTGGGACCTCAGCGGGCCCGCGCCGAAGGTCCTCGCCCGCTTCACCGACCATGACGGCCCGGTCAACGCGGTCCGCTTCCTGCCGGGTGAGAAGCTCGCGCTCACCGGTAGCGACGACGGCACGCTGGGTCTCTGGGATCTCGGCCAGGGCAAGCTGGTCCACCGCTTCAAGGGCCACACCGCCAAGGTGGTGGACGTGACGGTCAGCGCGGACGGCCGCCTCGCGGCGTCGGCGAGCTGGGACCGGACGGTGCGTCTGTGGAACCTCGAGACCCGCCGGCCGGGTCCGGTGCTCTCCGGCCATACGGCGCCCGTCAATGCCGTGGCCTTCGCGGCGGGGCCGGCCGCGAGCCGCCTCTACAGCGCCGGCCATGACGGCACGGTGAGGGCGTGGGACGTTGCCGCCGGCGAGCTGAAGCGCGTGCTCTACCGCCATGGCTGGGGCATCAACGGCCTGAAGGCGCTGCCCGACGCCGGCAAGCTGCTGTTCGGCGCCCTCAACGGCGAGGCCGGCGTGATCGACGTGGAGTCGGGCAAGGTCTCGACCGTGCTGGCGCCCCATGA
>JAKSBI010000339.1 GCA_022361215.1 Hyphomicrobiales bacterium
CAGCTCATCTTGAAGAGGTATGCCATGAGCGAGCCGGCACCGGCCCTTGAGCCGGAATATGAAGGCGAAATCAAAGATTTGTACGAGGTCGGCGAAATTCCGCCAATGGGCCACGTACCTGAGAACATGTATGCCTGGGCGATCCGCCGCGACCGCGAGGGGGAACCCGATTCCGCAATGCAGGTCGAGGTCGTGCCGACCCCGGAGCTGGATTCCCACGATGTTCTGGTCCTGGTGATGGCCGCCGGCGTCAACTACAACGGTGTTTGGGCGTCGCTGGGCAAGCCGATTTCGGTGTTCGACGTTCACGGCGCCGACTATCACATCGCCGGCTCCGACGCGTCTGGCATCGTCTGGGCGGTCGGCTCCAAGGTGAAGCGCTGGAAGGTCGGCGACGAGGTCGTGGTTCATTGCAATCAGGACGATGGCGACGACGAGGAATGCAATGGCGGCGATCCGATGTTCTCGACGTCTCAGCGGATCTGGGGCTACGAGACGCCGGACGGCTCCTTCGCGCAGTTCTGCCGGGTGCAGGACCGCCAGCTCATGGAGCGGCCGCGCCACCTGACCTGGGAAGAGAGCGCCTGCTACACCCTGACCCTGGCGACCGCCTACCGCATGCTCTTCGGCCACCGGCCCCATATCTTGCGGCCGGGCCACAATGTGCTGGTTTGGGGCGCCTCGGGCGGTCTCGGCTCCTTTGCGGTCCAGCTCATCGCCACGGCCGGCGCCAATGCCATCGGCGTGATCTCCGACGACGACAAGCGCGACTTCGTGCTGTCGCTCGGCGCCAAGGGCGTGATCAACCGCAAGGATTTCGACTGCTGGGGCGCACTGCCCGAGGTCGGAACGCCGGAGTACGACGCCTGGTTCAAGGCGGTGCGCGGCTTCGGCAAGGCCATCTGGGACGTCACCGGCAAGGGCGTGAACGTGGATCTCGTCTTCGAGCATCCGGGCCAGGCCACCTTCCCGGTCTCGACCTTCGTGGTGAAGCGCGGCGGCATGGTCGTAATCTGCGCCGGCACCACCGGCTACAACCTGACCATGGACGCACGCTATGTCTGGATGCACCAGAAGCGCATCCAGGGCTCCCACTTCGCCCATCTGAAGCAGGCCGGCCAGGCCAACAAGATGGTCATCGACCGGCGCGTCGACCCCTGCATGTCCGAATGCTTCCCCTGGTCCGACATCCCCAAGGCGCATATGCGCATGTGGCGGAACGAGCATCTGCCTGGCAACATGGCGGTGCTGGTCAGCGCCCCCTGCACGGGGCTGCGCACCTTCGAGGACGTGCTGGAGGCCAGCGCCGGAACGGCCGCCTGACCGCCGTCCCCGAGCGCCGCACACAGTTGCGCCGGCGCGCTCCCCTTGGCAAAGTCCCGTGGGGACAGGAGCCGAGGAGACTGCCATGCGCTGGCCGGGCGGACTTGCCCTTTGCCTGATCGCCTCCGTGGCTGCCGCGCAGGAGCGCGGCGCGCCGCCTGCCGCACCGCCGGCGCAGGACTGCGACCGGCTCGCCGGCGACCCCCGCGACCCCGACCGCGTCGCCCCCGGCGTGCGCGTCCTGCGCATGGACGGCGCCCGCGCGCTGGCCACCTGCCGAGCGGCGGTCTCGACCTACCCGAACGTGCCGCGCTTCGCCTATCACATGGGCCGCGCCTATCACGCCCTCAACAAATATGCGGAAGCCGTCGAGTGGTTCAAAAAGGCGGCGCAGGCCGACTATGCGCCGGCCATGAGCATTCTCGGCGTGTTCTACGCGGCGGGCGGCGGCGTCGAGCAGAGCTATGACGAGGCCGCGCGCTGGTATCGCAAGAGCGCCGAGCGCGGCTATGCCGTCGGCATGTACAATCTCGCGGTGCGCTATACCGACGGCCAGGGTGTCGAGCGTGATTTCGTGCAGGCGGTGCACTGGTTCGAGAAGGCCGCCGCCAAGGGGCATATCGGGGCCATGGAGGGCCTGGCCTACATCTATCTGAGGGGCGAGGGCGTCGGCCGGGACTATGCCAAGGCGGTGCGGTGGTTCGAGAAGGCCGCGGCCCACGGCCGCGCCGACGCCATGTACCATCTGGGCTGGGCCTATGACAGCGGGCGCGGCGTCAAGGCGGACGGCCACACGTCCGGCGCCTGGTTCTTGCGCGCCCTCAAGGCGGGCGACGCCCGCGCGCTCGACGAGCTGACCGGCAGCCGCAGCGCGCTCTGGTCCACCGAGACCCGCCGCGCCATTCAGCGCCAGCTTGCACGCGAGGGCGTCTATGACGGCCCGATCAACGGCGCGTTCGGCCCCGCCACCGTCGCCGCCGTCAGGGCTTTGGCGGGGTCGCCGTAGCGCCCCCTTCCGGAGCCGCTTCCGCGTCTTTGGCTTCGCTCTCGATGAAGGCACGGTTCAGCTCGGCGCCGAAGACGAAGATGGTCGCCGTCATGAAGAAGAACATCAGCGCGATCATCACGTTGGCCAGGCCCGCATAAGTGCTCGCGTAGTAATTGTATCGCGCCAGATACTCGGAGTAGGCCGTGCCCGCGATCAGCCACAGCGCCAGGGTGTGCATGACCCCGGGCCAGACGTCGGCGAGCCGCCGCTTGCCCGCCGGCAGCCAGAAATGCATGGCGAACAGCGCCATCGCCAGCACGAATGTGGCGACCCCGTAGCGCACCTGCAGGACGAGTGGCGCATAGGGTGCCAGCCAGGCGAAATGACGCTCCGCGATGCCCCACAGCACCGGCGCGAGCACGATCGAGAAGCCGAGGATCAGCATCGCCACCGCCGCACCGAGCACGAAGACGAAGCTCTGCAGCCGCCGGAACCAGAAGGAGCGGTCCTCCTCCACCCGGTAGGCACGGTTGAGCGCGGTCCTGAGGCTTTCGACGCCGCTCGACGAGATCACCAGGGTCAGCAGGATACCGATGGTGAGCAGATCGCTGCGCGGCTGGCTCAGCACGCGCCGCACCTCCGGCGCCAGCGTATCGGCCACCTCCTTCGGAAACGCTTCGAAAAGCTGGGACACGGCCTGATCCGCCGCGGCGGCGCCGCCGACATGGGCGGCGAGCCCCGTGACGAAGATCAGGAACGGAAACAGGGCCAGCACGAGCGAAAACGTCACCGCCCCCGCAAAGGTGATGCCGTAGTCGAAATGGAGGCGGACGATAGCGTCCCAATAGGCGCGCAGGATCTTCACGAGACATCATCTCCTAAAGCATGTCTCCCGAAAGTGGATACCGGTTTCGGGACAAAAGACATGCTTCAACAAAGAGCGAGAGCAATGGCGCGAATCAGAATGATCGCGACAGGCTCTAGGGCCTGTGGCGATGCAGATCGTCCGGCCGCAGCTTGCCCTGCATATAGGATGCCCCAGAATGTCCACACAATGGCATCGTGGCCGGACAAACGAGTCGACTCTGCCGGGCAAGCCCGTAAGATGCGGCCGGCACCCTGAGTGTTTGGGGCCATACACGGCGAGGGGAGTAGGCCGAATGGAAAATCCGGTAGCCAAAAAGGATCTTGTGGACTCGATTCTGGAGTTGCGGACCGAGGCCGAGCGACGCTTGATGCGGAACAAGTATTTCGTGGCCATCAAGAAGCTCGACGAATTGCTGGAGGCGATCCAGCCGCTTGATGCGCAGGTGATCGACGAGGACGCCGAGCGTTCGAGCAAGCCCGCGGAGCCGGCCGCATTGACCGACGAGACCGGCGGTCTCGTGGAGCAGCCGACGCCGGAGCAGGCCGAGGTGACGGTGGAGGCCGCACCGGCGGAGGAGCTGCAGCCCGAGGCGACGGAGACATACGAGGCTTTCGCAACCTCCGGGTCCGTGCTCGACGAGTTCGAGCGCAAGAACGCGGAGCGGGTCGACGACACGGCCTTGTTCGAGCCCGAGCAGTCCGCCGCAATGCCCGAGCAGCCGGTCACCTCTGCGACAGAGCAAGCTGACCTGGACGCCGACTTCGACGACGAAGCGGAACCGAGCCCGTCGAAGGTTCAGGCCGCCGAGTAGACCGGCGCCGCGCCCTTCCGGGCGCGCGAAGGCTCCTGATCCAGTCGAGACGCGGTGACGACGACGTCGCGCGCGGCAGTTTTGATCGCGCGCTCTTCGGCTGCGGCGGATCGCATCCCTTTGCAAAAGACGCATTGCACGGCGCCGGCAAGCCGCTATGTTGCGCTGCGAAATATTCCGGAGTGCCGTCATGACCCTTGCCGCCGATACCATTGCCGCGACCGATGACACCGGCCGGTCGGAACCGCTCGACCGGTTCGCAGCCGCTGCCGAAGCTGCCGACGCCCTGCTGGCCGCGGCGATCGGCCATGCGCGGTCGAAGCTCGTCGAAGGCGGCCGTGTCTCGGCCGAGGCCCTGGAGCGCGAGCAGCACGCGGCGCATGGGCTGGCCTGGCTCGCCACCTATGTCGAGGCCCTCAAGCAGATGTCGGCCTATGCGACGCGCATGGCCGACGAGGGCCGTCTGGGCGAGGTCGAGACGCTGATCGCCGGGATCGCCTTCTCGGACTATCTGGCCCAGATCGCCGGCGGCATTCCCATGAGCCAGGGCGAGTTCATCCGCCCGCACGAGCTCGGCCTCACGCAATCGGACCTTGAGGCCTTCCGCACGGGCGCCGTGGAGAGCCTGATCGAGCGGGGCAACACGGCGGAGGCGCGGGCGCGTCTCGTGGCGCTGATGGAGCGCCAGGACGGCGCCGCCACCTATGGCGACACCGGCCTCGACGAAACCTACGAGGCCATGCGCGACGAGATGCGGCGCTTCGCCGACCAGGAAGTCGTGCCCCATGCGCAGGACTGGCATCTGGACAACGCCTACATCCCGATGGAGGTCATCGAGAAGATGTCGGAGCTCGGCGTCTTCGGGCTGACCATTCCGGAGGCGTTCGGCGGCCTCGGTCTCGGCAAGGAATCCATGTGCGTGGTCTCCGAGGAGCTGTCCCGCGGCTATATCGGCGTGGGCTCGCTCGGCACCCGCTCGGAGATCGCGGCGGAGCTGATCCTGAGCGGCGGCACGGAGGCCCAGAAGCAGGACTGGCTGCCGAAGATCGCCAGCGGCGAGGTGCTGCCGACGGCGGTGTTCACCGAGCCGAACACGGGCTCGGACCTGGCCGCGCTCAAGACCCGCGCCGTGCTCGACGGCGACGTCTACCGCGTCACCGGCCAGAAGACCTGGATCACCCACCCCGTACGCGCCGACCTGATGACCCTGCTCGCCCGCACGAACCCGGACGAGCCTGGCTATCGTGGCCTCTCCATGTTCCTTGCCGAGAAGCCGCGCGGCAGCGACGCCGAGCCCTTCCCGGCCGAAGGCATGACCGGCGGCGAGATCGAGGTGCTCGGCTATCGCGGCATGAAGGAGTACGACATCTCCTTCGACGGCTTCGCCGTGCCGCGCGAGAGCCTGCTCGGCGGTGTCGAGGGCCAGGGCTTCAAGCAGCTCATGCAGACCTTCGAGGCGGCGCGCATCCAGACCGCCGCCCGCGCCATCGGCGTTGCCCAGTCGGCCCTGGAGCTGGCGCTACGCTACGCCCAGGAGCGGATCCAGTTCGGCAAGCCGATCCTGGCCTTCCCCCGCGTCGCCGACAAGATCGCCCTGATGGCGGTGGAGATCATGATCGCCCGGCAGCTCACCTACTACGCCGCCCGCGAGAAGGACCAGGAGCGCCGCTCGGACCTGGAGGCGGGCATGGCCAAGCTGCTCGCCGCGCGCATCGCCTGGTCCGCGGCCGACAATGCGGTGCAGATCCATGGCGGCAACGGCTTTGCGCTCGAATACCCGGTCAGCCGCGTGCTCTGCGACGCTCGCATTCTCTCGATCTTCGAAGGCGCGGCCGAGATCCAGGCGCAGGTGATCGCCCGGCGGCTGATCGAGACCGCGGCCTGACGCCCGGCGTCATGCCGTTGTCAAGCGGGCTGCCCAGGCTGGCCGCCGGCGGTCTATTGCGCCCTTGACCGAACGACACGGGACGGCCCACATGCGCATGACACTCGGCGTGATCACGGGGGTACTGCTGATGAGCCTGGCTGGCGGGCCTCTCCTTGCCGCGGACAAGATCGTCGTCGCCCATCGCGGCGCCTCCGGCTATCTGCCCGAGCACACGCTGGCGGCCAAGGCCATGGCCCACGCCCAGGGCGCCCACTACATCGAGCAGGACGTGGTCCTGACCAAGGACGGCGTCCCGATC
>JAKSBI010000376.1 GCA_022361215.1 Hyphomicrobiales bacterium
GGTGTCTTCGGTTGCTTCCTGTCGGGGTGGTCGTGTTCAGTCGGCTCGGGCGGCCTGTCGCTCGACCACCAGGAAGCGCCAGGGCGTGCGCTTGGCGGCGACGCGCGGCCGCCAGTGGTCCCAGGCCACGTCGATTGCGGTTGGCCTCTGGGTGCCCGTCCAGCCGAGCCGTACGAGGTCCGGCTCGGCCGCCCGCGGCACTGCCTCGCCGTCGGTCGCGGCATTCCAGACCACCGCCACCTGGTCCTCATCGGCCGGTTCGAGGGCCGGCGGCCGGTATTTCGGGTTGTCGAGGCTGACGATGACCGCGTTGGGGAAATGCACGCGCATGTTGCCGGCGATGTGCCGGTTGGCGGCGATCAGGATACCGCCGTCGAAGCCGCCGGTGCGCAGCTCCGCGGCCAGCCGGTCGAAGGGCACGAGCTGGCGGCATTTCTTGCAGAAGGGCTCGCCCGCCACGAACAGGTTGAGCGCCCGCAGCACCAGCACCAGGGCGACGGCCGCGACCAGCACGTTCATGAAGCGTGTGAGCTGGCGCGGATGGGTGTAACCGTGCCGCGCCTGCAGCATCAGCCAGACGATGCCGAGCAGCAGGAACGGGTGCATGTGCCGGGCGACGAGCCGCTGCACGCCGAAGACCATGATGCCCGCCGCCATGACCACGAGGCCGAGCAGAAGCATGTGAAAGATCAGCCGCTCGATGTCGGGCCGGTCGGCGTCTTCGTGTCCGCGTCCCTGTCTCCGCCACAGGCTCTTCAGCGCCTGCGGAAAGAGCAGGGGAACGACGATGAGCAGGGGGGCAAGGAAGTTCAGCGTCACATAGACGGGGCGCCAAAGCGTCCACCAGATGCGGTGCTCGATATGCCAGTCCGATCTGGGATTGAGCGTCTCGTCCGTCAGCGCGGCGAGGTCGCCGCCGCCGCCGAACAGCCACAGATAGAACGGTGCCACCATCAGCAGCGCCACGGCGGCGGAGATCAGGATACGGGGGTCGACCAGCCGCTCCCGCAGCGGGCGCTGAAAGCACGCCGCCACCACGAGCACGCCCAGAAAGCCCGCATAGTTGTATTTCGCGAGGCCGCCCAGCCCGACGCAGATGCCGAACAGCAGATAGTCCGCGATCCGGCCGCGCTCGATCACGCCGAGGAAGACGTAGAAGCTGGCGGCGAGGACGCAGATCAGCGTCATGGTGTGCGTCACGCCCTCATGGACGTTCCAGCCGATCTGATAGCAGAGCGCCGGCGCCAGCGCCGTCAGCGCCGCCCACTGCCGGTCGCCGGCGATGCGCAGCATGATGGCGTAGAGCAGCACCGCGGCGCATAAGAGCAGGGCGTATTTGAGCAGCAGGAACCCGACCAAGGTCGGGCCGGTCACCTGCTGCACGCCCCAAAGCAGCCAGTCGTAGAGCGGCGGGTTGCGGAGCCAGTAGCCGATCTCCAGTGACTGGGCGAAAACGTTGGCGATCACGTCGTCCTGGCCGATGGTCGGCGAGGCCGCCATGCGCAAGGCCGCATGGACGAGACCGTAGATGGCCACGATGGCCACGACGTCGGCAAGGCTCAGGCGGAGCGTGCCGCGATGGGCGCCTTCGGCGCGGTCGAGTTTCGAAAGGCGCGTGCCCGGACTCAAGAACTGCAACATGCGCCGGACCCCCGACCGACTGAAACCGAACGCATTCGACCGCGTGACGAGACCGGTCGCGACAGGCCATCGCCACCGCGTCGAACGCTATCCCACGGTCAGCCGGGTCGGGACGTATTGCGAGCGCGCGTCACCCGACCAGGCGCGCCGTTCCTATTGCTCTTGAAAGGACGGGTCTTCCCGCGGACCGTATCGGTCTTGGACGTCCCGCTGCGCGCGATACGATCCGGATAGGACGGCCGCGCAACGCAATCGTGACAGGCAGGCGACGGGATTGTGAAATCTCGGGCCGGGTACCGGTCCCGCGCGCCGGTCAGGCCTCGAAGCGGGCGACGACCTCGCGGGCCATGGCCGCTGTGGCACGCAGCCGGTCCGGGTCGAGGGTGGGGTGCACCTCGAACATCAGGCTGGTCTCGCCGAGCTCGTGGGCGACGGGCGTCGGCGCCACCTCCAGATCGGCGAAGGCGGCCTCCCGCTGGATCTCCGGGCAGCTGCCGGAGAAGGCCCGGATGCCCGCCTCGATGAGGGCGCGCAGCACGTCGTCGCGCGCGGTGCCGGGCTTGAGGGCGTCGGGCCGGAGAAAGGCGTAGAGCTTGTAGAAGGCGTGGCCCAGGCCGTCGGGCGGCAGGGGAATACGCAGCGCCGGGGAGGCGCCCAGGATCTCGGCCCAGACCGCGGCGTTGGCCCGGCGCTTGGCGAGCCAGCGGTCGAGCTTGGCGAGCTGGACGAGGCCGATGGCCGCCTGCATCTCGGTCAGGCGCCAGTTGGTGCCGATGGAGCCGTGCAGCCAGCGGAAGCCCGGACCGTCGGCGGGCTGCTGCAGGGCGTCCCAGCTCTTGCCGTGGTCCTTGTACTCCCAGGCCCGCTGCCAGGCGGCCGGGTCGCGGAACAGCACCATGCCGCCTTCGCCGCCGGTGGTGATGATCTTGTCCTGGCAGAAGGAGATCGAGGCGGCATGCCCGAAGGAGCCCGCCGGACGGTCGCCGACGGTGGCGCCGACGGCCTGGGCGCAGTCCTCGATCACCAGCAGATCGTTGGCCTCGGCCAAGGCCATAAGGCCGTCCATGTCGGCGGGCCAGCCGGCGAGGTGGACCGGGATGATCGCCCGCGTCCGCTCGCTCAGCAGCGGCGCGACCGTCGCCGGGGTCAGGTTCTGGGAGTCGCGGTCCACATCGGCGAACACCGGCGTGGCGCCGACCAGGGAGACGCAGCTCGCCGAGGCCATGAAGCTGCGGCAGGTCACCACGACCTCGTCGCCCGGCCCGATCCCGAGCGCCCTCAGTGCCAGCTCCAGGCTCACCGTACCGTTCGCGACGGCCACCGCGTGGGGCATGGCGAAGCGCTCCGCCGCGGCCGCCTCGAACCTCTTGACCCGGTTGCCGGTCCATTGGTTGACTTGGCCGGAGCGCAGCACCTCGGCCACGGCCTCGATCTCGTCGTCGCCGAAATAGGGCCAGGGCTCCGGCTCATAGGCCGTCTGCTGCTTGGGCACCGGTAGAGGGCACATGGTCGGAACCTCGCCGTTGGTTGTCTCGCCAGTCTTAGCGCAGCCGCACGGGCAGGGGAATGCGTCGCTACCCCAGGCCCAGCACCGCCAGCATGGCGGCGTTCACCTTGCGCACGTCGAAGCGCGCCTCCACCAGCCGGCGGCTCTGCTTCGCCATGGCGGGGATGAGATCGGGGCGCTTCAGGAAGGTCTCCATGGCATCCGCCAAGCCGGCGATGTCGCCGACCTGGACGAGCATGCCGTTGGTGCCGTCGGTCACGGTCTCCCGGCAGCCGCGCGCATCCGTGGTGATCACGGGCCGCCCGGTCGCCAGCGCTTCCAGCACGGTGCGGGGCATGCCCTCGCCATAGGACGGCAGGACGTAGACATGGCAGCGGGCCAGATAGGGCCTGACGTCCTCGGCCGCGCCCACATAGGTGACGGCGTCGCCGAGGCCCGCGAGGGCCGCCGCGGTCAGGCCCGCGGGGCCGCCTTCCTCCGGCCCGACCAGGACCCAGTTGGCGGTCGGGGCGCGCTCCTTCAGCTCGCCCGCGGCCTTGCAGAACTCGATCACGCCCTTGTTGCGCAACAGGCGGCTGATCATGAGGAAGCGGAGCCCCTCGCCGAACGGCGGCAGGGGCTGCTCGGCAAAGACGTGCAGATCGATGCCGGAGCCGTCGACGATGGTGACCGGCAGGTCGGTTGGGACACCGCCGGCCTTGCGCAGCACGTCGTAGTCGTCCCTGTTGTGGAAGACGAGCCCGTGGCAGCCTTTGAAGGCGCGCCGATAGAGCCGCCTGCTGGCCTCGCGGACCACCCGGCGCTTGAGGCCGCCGCCGGGCAGGAAGGCGTAGCCGAGGCCGGTCAGCATGGGCACGATGTGCGGCACGCCGATCTCCTGCGCCGCCAGCGAGGCGTATATGGCCGGTTTCGGCGTGTATCCCATGACCACGTCCGGCCGCCAGTCGCGAAACAGGGCGGCGAGGGCCTTCAGCGACTGCCGGTCCTCGGCGGGGTTGAGGCCGGTGCGCGCCAGCGGATAGCTGCCGGCCTCGGCGCCGTGACCGGCGAGCTGCGCGCGCATTTTGTCGTCCAGGCCCGGCGCCAGGCACAGCACGCGGTGGCCGCGGGCCGCGATCTCGCGGATCAGGGGGCCGCGAAACGTGATCAGAGACGGCGCGTAGGACGCAACGAGCGCGACGCGTTTGCCGGAGACCGTGGCACTCAATGAAGGGTCCGCGAGACCGTGGCCCAGTCCTCGGTCTCTTTCGCCTGCGGGCCGTAGTCCGGCTCGTCGGCCTGGGTGTAGCCTTCCACGGTGCGCTTCAGGATCGCATGAATGCCGGCGAGATCGTAGTCCTCGACGGCGCGCTCGAGCTGGGCCAGCTCGGTCTTGAGCGCGGCGAGCCCGAGCATCGGCTCCGAGTTCTTCATGATGCGCGGATGCTGGGTGCCGGTGGTGTTCTCGCCGATCAGAAGCTCCTCATAGAGCTTCTCGCCCTGGCGCAGGCCGACATAGTCGATGGCGATGTCGCCGTCCGGATGGTCGTCGTCCTGCACCTCGAGCCCCGACAGGTGGACCATGGTGCGGGCCAGATCGTCGATCTTCACCGGGGAGCCCATGTCGAGCACGAAGACGTCGCCGCCCTCGGCCATGGCGCCGGCCTGGATCACGAGCTGGCCGGCCTCGGGGATCGACATGAAATAGCGGATGATGTTGGGGTGGGTGACGGTGATCGGTCCGCCCTGGCGGATCTGCTTGCGAAAGCGGCGCACCACCGATCCGGAGGAATCGAGGACATTGCCGAAGCGCACCATGGTGAAGACCGTGCCGGTGCCCTCGTCGGCGGCCATGGCCTGCAGGATCAGCTCGGCCAGGCGCTTGCTGGCGCCCATGATGCTGGTGGGGCGCACGGCCTTGTCGGTGGAGATCAGCACGAGGCGGGCGACGCCGAGCTCCTTGGCGGTCTCGGCCACGGCGAGTGTGCCGAACGTGTTGTTCCTGAGGCCGGTGACCGGATTGCTCTCGACGATGGGGACGTGCTTGTAGGCGGCCGCATGGTAGATCGTCTCGATGCCGTTCGACTGGATGGTGTGGGCGAGCAGCCCCCGGTCCAGCACGGAGCCCAGGACCGATACGATCTCGATGTCGGGCGGCGCGGCGCCGTCCTCTTGGGCCGCGGCGCGCAGATCCGCCACGATCTCCTGCACCTCCTGCTCGATCTCGTAGAGAGCGACCTCGGACAGCTCGTAGAGCACCAGCCGCGTCGGGCCGAGACGCAGCACCTGGCGGCTCAGCTCGGAGCCGATGGAGCCGCCGGCGCCGGTGATCATCACCGCCTTGCCGCCGATGTCCCGCTCCAGCAGGTCCGCGACCGGCGGCACGGGGTCCCGCCCCAGAAGGTCCTCGACGTCGATGGGCCTGAGGTCGGAGACCTCGACGGCGCCGGAGGCGATCTCGGCCAGGTCCGGCACCGTCTTGACCATCACCGGGAAGGGCTCGAGCCCGCGGATGATGTTGCGCCGCCGTTGCCGCGAGGCGGAGGGAATGGCCAGGAAGATCTCCTCGATACCGTCGCGCTCGATCAGCTTGGCGATCTTCCCGGGCATGTAGACCTTGACGCGCTGGATCACCTGTCCCCACAGGCTCTTGTCGTCGTCGATAAAGGCCACCGGCTTGTACTGGGCGCTTTCGTTGAGCGCGCGCAGGAGCTGCAGGCCGACATTGCCCGCGCCGTAGATGGCGACGCGCGTGCGCGGATCGAAGCGCGCCGGGGTGGCGTGGGGAATACCTTTCAGGATCCAGCCGGCGAACTGGCGGTTCGCCCGGACCAGGAAGGCTGCGATCAGCCCGTAAAGCACCACCACCGAGCGCGGTACGCCGGGGATGCCGGTCATCAGAATGAACAGCGCCCAGGTCAGAACGGCGAGCAGGATGGTGATGTAGATGCGGGGCGCCGCCTCCTGCCCGATATAGCGGGTGACCAGACGGTAGAGGCCGCGCAGATAGAAGATGCCGACGCCGATGATCGGGGCCGCGGCGAAGATCAGCCACTCCGCCTGGCTCGAGGGCACATAGAGGAAGCCCAGACGCAGATAATAAGCGGTGAACAGCGCCAGCGTCAGCAGGCAGAAATCGTTGCCGATCAGCAGAGCCCGCTTGCTCCAGCGGGGCAGATCCAGCAGCCAGGCTCGAAACCGCTTGCTCGCCATGCGTCCCTTGGGGTCCCGCTCAGTTTCCGGCCGGCGGCTTCAGGCGATGCTTCCGCCCGCCGCGCCATCGAAGCGCGGACCATAGCCAAATGCCTGCGCGGAGGAAAGCGCGACGGGGCTCAGACGTTTGGCGGGCCGATCCGCTCGAATGCGGGCGCTACCAGAGCTCGACCTCCTTGCCCTCGGCCCTGAGCCGCTCGGCCTTGGCCTGCAGGAAGCGCTGGAACGGGGTGGTCTCGTAGTGGCCGCCGCGCACGAACTCGAACATGGAGTGGAAGTGGAAGGGCTTGAAATAGCCGGGCATGCGCGCCACCTCGGCCTTTCCGCCGTCCTTGCCGGCCACGGCGCCGGCGTCGTTGGGGAAGAAGCAGAGCGTCGGCGTGAAGTTGACCCGCCAGCGCTGCGCCAGCTCGCGCTCGCCCATCTCCTTGCCGTCGAAGTCGGTGACCTTGCGCGGGCCCCACATGTCGAGCTGCAGCAGCACGAAGTTGTCCTGGATGTATTTCGAGATCTCAGGCTTGGCGAGATTGACCCGGTGCAGCTCCTTGCAATAGGGGCAGCCGCGTTGCTCCCAGATGATGGCGAAGTGCTTGCCCGCTGCCGCGGCTTCCGTCAGATCCTCCTTGAGATCGAGGAAGGATTGATGGAACCAGGGCTGCGTGTACAGCCCGTCGTCGCCGACCTCGGGCTCCTTGGCCGCTCCAAGCACGGGTCCGGACGGCACGGCGGCGGTCAGACCGGCGCCGGCGGCGATGGCGAGAACGCTGCGCCTCGAGACTGTCATCGATCGTTTCCCCTTGCTGGCGGCCGGTGCGCCGGCCCATATCTCGATATTCGAATATGGGCCAAAAGCTAGCACAGGGGGCGAGGGGAACCAATGGACGACAGGGTCTGACCCCTAATCTACCTAAATCTCCTTCTGGACCTCCTCTTCGGCCGACTGCAGCGACTTGCGGAAGCTCTCCATGGCCTCGGAGAAGCCCTGCTTAATATCTTCCCAGGCTTTGGCCGAGCCCTGTTTCAGCTTGTCATAGTGTCCGGAGAGCTCGTCGCGCTGCTGCTTCAGCGCCTCGAGGGTCTCCTCGGTCGTCCGGCGCGCGGACTCGCTGAGCGCTTTCCGCTTCTCGTCGAGGTCCGCCTGCAGCCGGGCGATGCGTCCGTCCATGTCCTGCATCAGGCTCTGCATGTGCTCGGCCGCCTCGTCCTTCTTCTCGGCCGAATAGGTCTTGAGCGCCTCCAGAGCCTCCTTGACCTTCTTGTCGAGCTCCTCGGCGGACGTCGTCTTTTCCGTGTCCTCTGCTTTCGGCGTGTCCATCGTCTCGGCGGCGGGCTTGTCGGCGGGTGCGGTCTCTGCCGCGGTCGCTGTCTGGGGTGCCGAGACCAGAGCCCAAAGACAGAGCGACAGAGCAGCGATCCTGAGAGGGAATAAGGTCACCGTTGCGTTCTCCTTGTTGTCGGATCGGTCCCCACGGACCCGGATTTTCAGGTAGGGCGCAAAGCGCGGCGGCACAAGTGCGGCGCGGCCATAAGCCGCCCCGCTTAACGACGGCCCCGCCCGCGGCATCCCGATCCTGACCGGCCCTGCACGGGCGTGCGCCGCTTGGGATCTGCACGATGATGGGGCGCCCGAGGCCACGCTGCCGCGTTTCGCCCTTGGGGGGCGGGGGTCGTGAGACCGCTGGCTTCGCCCTGGCTGCGGTCCTGGCTCAGGCGGGTGGCGTTCAGCCATGTCCCGGGCATGATCACCTGCCGGGAGCTCGAAGCCTTCGTCGAGGCGGTGCTGGATTCGCTTTGGCAGGGCGGCGGTCGGCGGCGGGAGCCGCTCAGGCGACGATGATCACATGCAGCCGTCGCGGCCCGTGCGCGCCCATGATGATGGTCTGCTCGATATCGGCGGTGCGGGACGGGCCGGAGACCATGTTGACGGCGCGGGGCAGCGTGCGCGGGCCGTAGCGGGCGCGCAGGCGGTCCCACGCCTCCTCGTAGGAGCCGCCGATGTCCTCGGCCTGGATAACCGCGATATGGGTGTCCGGGAGGAAGTTGAGCGTCGTCGGGTTCTCGGGACCGGAGGTGAGGAACAGCGTGCCCGTCTCGGCGGCGCCGGCCACGGCGCGGCTGAGCGATGCGCCGTCCTGGGCCTCGGCCGGCCCGGCGCGGCGTTCGAGGGAGGGCACCCGGTCCCAGGGCATGCCGCTCAAGAGCGCGTCGGTTCCGGAGCGCAGCTCGGCGGGCAGGTTCTTCTCGCGCAGATAGGCGGCGATCAGC
Source organism: Hyphomicrobiales bacterium (assembly GCA_022361215.1). Lineage (GTDB taxonomy): Bacteria > Pseudomonadota > Alphaproteobacteria > Rhizobiales > Methyloligellaceae > JAKSBI01. The sequence goes on from JAKSBI010000376.1 coordinate 8,606, forward strand.
TCGGGCACGTCGGCGGCGTCCTCGGCCTGCACCACGGTCGCGCCCTGTCCCTCCAGCATCTGGACGAACAGGGCAAGACGCTCCGCCTTCGGCTTGCCGGCGCGCGCGGGCACCAGGCCGGCCGGATGGGTCTCCAGGCGCTCGCGCACCGCCTGCATGCGCGCATCGCCGTCCGCCGCGACGCCCAGGGCGCTGCGGATCTTGCCGAGAACCCGCGCGCGGGCGTCGCCGGGCGCCGTCATGCCGCCTTGCCCCTGCGGCGGCGCCACTGCTGCTGGAAGGTCGCGCCCTGGGGCGCCGGCAGGTCGCGGTGCCGCGTCCAGCCGCCCGCCAGGGGCAGGCTGCGGAAGCGGCCATGGCGGCGTCCGAGCGCGGCCATGACCGGCATCGCCAGCCGCGTCGCCGCGTGATAGAGCGCCGGCCGCTTGGCCGCGAAGGCCCAGAGCTTCAGGCCCAGGCGCTGCAAGACCGGCGCGTTGCCCTTGGCGAACTCGCGCTCGCGCCAGTGCCGCATCATCTTCGGCAGCGGGATGCGCATGGGGCAGACCGCCTCGCAGCGCCCGCAGAAGGTGGAGGCGTTGGGCAAGTGCCCTGCCTCGTCGATGCCGATCAGGCTCGGCGTTAGCACCGCGCCCATGGGGCCCGGATAGACCCAGCCATAGCTGTGGCCGCCGACCGCATGATAGACCGGGCAGTGGTTCATGCAGGCGCCGCAGCGGATGCAGCGCAGCATGTCCTGGAAGACGCTGCCCAGCATCTCCGAGCGGCCGTTGTCCAGCAGCACGACGTGGTACTCCTCGGGCCCGTCCGGGTCCTCCGGCCGCTTCGGGCCGGTGGAGAAGGTGGTGTAGGTGGAGATCTCCTGGCCCGTGGCGGAGCGCGCCAGCACGCGCAGAACGGTGTCGGCGTCCTCGAGCGTCGGCACGACCTTCTCCAGGCTGGCCACGACGATATGCACGCGCGGCAGGCATTGCGTCAGGTCGCCATTGCCCTCGTTGGTGACGATCACCGAGGTGCCGGTCTCCGCGATCAGCAGATTGGCGCCTGTGATGCCGACATCCGCCGAGAGGAACTTCTCCCTGAGCATCTGCCGCGCCTCGGCGACGATCTCCGCCGGCTCCTCCAGGCGCCGCTCCGCCGGCAGCTCCGTGTGGGTGCGGCGGAAGTCGGCCTCGACCTGGTCCTTGTTCAGGTGGATGGCCGGGGCGATGATGTGGCTCGGCGTCTCGCCGCGGAGCTGGATGATGTACTCGCCGAGGTCGGTCTCGGCCACCTCCAGGCCCGCCGCCTCCAGATGCCCGTTGAGGGCGATCTCCTCGGAGATCATCGACTTGCCCTTGGTGACGATCCTGGCGCCCGCGTCCCGGCAGATCTTCAGCACGATGTCGCGGGCGTCCGCGGCCGTCGGCGCCCAGTGCACATGCCCGCCCGCCTCGACCACCTTGCGCTCGTACTCCTCCAGATAGAGGTCGAGATGCTCCAGCGTGTGGTTCTTGATGTCGCGGGCCTGGTCGCGCAGGCGGTCGAACTCGGGCAGGCCGGCGCGCGCCTGCGCCCGCTTGACCACGAAGCCCCGGCGTACGTTGCCGAGCGCACGCTGAAGCTGCGGGTCGTCGAGCGCTTGTGCCGCGTTGTCCTTGAAGGCGTGGGATGTGGACTTCATTTGGCGGCCCCGATCGCAGGCGCATCGGTCAGGCCCGCCAGCACCTCGGCCACGTGCCGGGCCTCGACCGCCTTGCCCTCGCGGGCGAGCTTGCCGGCCATGTTCATCAGGCAGCCGAGGTCGCCGGCGAGCAGGCAGGCGGCCTCCGTCGCGCCGATGGATTCCGCCTTCTTGCCGACGATGGCGTTCGAGACCTCCGGATACTTGACCGAGAAGGTCCCGCCGAAGCCGCAGCAGACCTCCGCATCCTCCATCTCCGTCAGCTCCAGCCCGTCGACGCTGGCGAGCAGTTGCCGGGGCTGCGCCTTGACGCCGAGCTCGCGCAGGCCCGAGCAGGAATCGTGATAGGTGACGGTGCCGGGGAAGCTGGCGCCCACGGACGTGACGCCGCGGACATCCACGAGAAACGAGATCAGCTCGTGCACCTTGTCCGCGAAGGCCTGTGCCCGAGGCGCCATCTCGGCGTCCTCGGCGAAGAGCTCCGGATAGTGCTTGCGCAGCGTCCCGGCGCAGGAGCCCGACGGGGCGACCACGTAGTCGTAGGGCGCGAAAGCCTCGATCGCCTGGCGGGCGATGTCCTTGGTGTCCGCCCGGTCGCCGGAGTTGTAGGCCGGCTGTCCGCAGCAGGTCTGCGCGCGCGGCACCTCGACCCGGCAGCCCGCGTCCTCCAGCAGCTTGACCGCCGCGAAGCCGACCGACGGCCGGAACAGGTCGACGAGGCAGGTGACGAACAGGCCGACGCTCGGCGTCTCGGGGCTCGCTTGCCCGTGCATGCCTTGACCATCCTCCCTGGCGTGTCTCGCGCTGGATCGCAGCGCGCAAACGGAGCCCTTTGGATAGCATCTCTCATCGCCGTTGGGCAGTGGTCTCCGGCCGGTTCGCAGGATCGTCGCGACTGTGACGTAGAAGGAGCCCGGCCTCCGGCTCCGTCAGCGACGATTCGTCCCTCGGGCTCGCGTTGCGCTATCGTGTCAGTCGGCTAAGTGAGCCGGCAGGCCCTCTAGCGACGAGAGTGCAGATGCAGGATCGCAAATCCGAAGCGCCGCCCGTGCCCGACGCCGTCGCCGGCCGCTTCCGGCCGGCGCGCCTTCGCCCCGAGGTTCTGGGGGAGCTTCACGCGCGGCCTTTCGAGGCGCTCTCCACGCCGCGGCGCATCTACCATTTCGCCTTCCTGACGGACGAGGCGGAGGCGCGCGCGGACCGCAAGGCGATGGGCGATCTCGCCCGCGCGCTCGGACAGCCGCCCCCGGCCGCGGATGCCAAGTTCTACCGGCTGGAGCTGCCGCGCTGGCGGCTGCGCTGGGAGCAGCACAGCGAGTTCACCACCTATAGCTGGGACGCCCCGGCCAAGGCCGGCCCGCCGTTCGGCGAGGGCGATGCCGGGGAGCTGCCGGACGAGGTCATGTCCAGGCAGCCGGGCGATCTTCTGGTGGCGGTGGAGCTGCGCCTGATCCGGGCGCCGAAAGGCGGCGTCGACCTTGAGGGCCTGTTCGACCCGGCCAGCCTCTGCGTCATCCATGCGGCCGGCGACGCGGCGCGCGTCTCCGCCGACTTCAAGGTCGACGGCCAGGGCTTCACGCGCATTCTGATCGAGAACAGGGCGCTTGGCGATCTCGATGCGGGCGTCCTGGCGCAGCGCGTCCTGGAGATGGAGACCTACCGCACGCTGGCCCTGCTCGGCGTGCCTGCGGCGCGGCAGGCGGCGCCCATGGTCCGGCGGATCGAGACGGAGCTGGCCGAGCTCACCCGCGACATCAGCCGCGCCGAGGACGTGGCCGCCAACCATCGCCTGCTGATGCATCTGACGGATCTGGCGGCGGAGCTGGAGGCGCTGGCCGCCCAGACATCGTTCCGGTTCGGCGCCTGCCGGGCCTACCATGCCATCATCCAGTCCCGCCTGCGCGTCGTCGGCGAGGCGGCCGTGGACGGCCACCCCACCTTCTCCACGTTCTTCGCCCGGCGGCTCGACCCGGCCATGGCGACCTGCGACGCGGTGGACCGGCGGCAGGAGAGCCTGTCGCGCAAGCTGACGCGGACCGCAGAGCTGATCCGCACCCGCGTCCAGTTCGAGCTGGAGGAGCAGAACCGGGGGCTGCTGCGCTCCATGAACCGGCGGGCCCAGCTGCAGCTCCGCCTGCAGCAAACCGTCGAGGGCCTGTCGGTGGCGGCGGTCAGCTACTACGTGGTGGGCCTGATCAGCTATCTGGCGAAAGGCGCCAAGGATCTGGGCGTGGCGGTGGCGCCGTCGCTGGTCGCCGCGGCCTCGGTGCCGTTCGTGGTCCTCGGCGTCTGGTGGATCGTGCGCCGGGTTCGCAAGCGCTTCGCCCGCAAGGACGCCGGGCACGAGTGACCGCGCCGCCGCGGGAGCGGGCGCGACAACGAAGGCCCGGACAAATCTCCGGGCCTGCGGCGACGTGGTGCGAGAGGGCGAGGCGAGCGGCTATTCGCTCTTCGAGTACTTCCTCAGATAAGCGATCACGTTCGCGCGATCCGCTTCCTTCTTCAGCCCCGGGAACACCATCTTCGTGCCCTTGACCAGGTCTTTGGGCTTCAAAAGGTACTTATGGAGATTCTCGTCGGTCCAGGTCAGCCCTTCCTCGCCGGCCTTCTTCATGGCCTTGGAGTATCTGTAGCCTTCCTGAGCGCCGGCCGTCGCGCCGATGATGTCGTTGAGGATCGGCCCGACCTTCTTCTTGGCGCCTTCACCCACCGCGTGACAGATCTTGCACTTCTTGAAGACCTTCTCGCCCTTTTCCGGGTCTCCCTCGGCCGATGCGGTCTGGGCGAAAGCCATCACGAGCGCGGTCGCGACCGCGAGCCTGAGCGGTATCGTCATCCTCTGAACTCCTGTCGTTCCCTTCAATCGCCCGACCCAATATTGGCGGGCCGGCACAGCACATCGCATGGCCCCTGAGCGGGGAGCGGACCTTATCAGACGCTTATGGCGTCAAAAAGCGACCAAAAGCAGCACCTCGACCTTGGTTTAGGTGCAAAGTTAACAAGCGGTTCAATGCAGCTCAGGCAGCTTCAGGCCGCGGTCCCAATAGGGCTCCGGACCGAACATCCCGGACAGGAAGTCGACGAACACGCGCAGCTTGGCCGGCACATATTGGCGGCAGGGGTAGACCGCGTAGACCGCCACGCGCGGCGACTCCTGATATTGCGGCAGCACGACCTTCAGCTTGCCCGATTTCAGCTCCGGTCCCACGTCCCAGGTCGATCTGAGGCCGATGCCGACCCCCGCCAGCACCGACTCGCGCACCACCTCCGTCGAGTTCGTCCGGACGTTGCCGCTCACGCGCACGCTGGCCGGCCCCTCCGGGCCCTGCAGCCGCCAGACCTCCTGGGCGGCCGGCGCCAGGCAGTTGTGGCCGGAGAGGTCCGCCAGGGTCTTGGGCTCGCCCGCCGTCTTGAGATAGCTCGGCGCCGCGCAGATCACCCGGTGGCTCGGCGCGAGCTTCTTGGCGACCAGGCTGGAATCCTCCAGCTCGGCGATCCGGATCGCCGCATCGAAGCCGGCCCCGACGATATCGACGATGGAGTCGGAGAGATTGAGATCGAGCCGCAGGTCCGGATACTGGCCGAGGAAGTCGCCGAGATAGGGCGCGATGTGCATGCGCCCGAAGGCCGTCGGCGCCGACACGCGCAGGGTGCCGCGCGGCATGGTGTTACGCCGGGTCACGAAGGCCTCCGCCTCCTCGATGCCGGCCAGAATGTTGACGATGCGGTCGTAGAAGCCCTGGCCCGCCTCGGTCAGGGTCAGCTGGCGCGTGGTGCGCTGGAACAGCCTGGCGCCCAGACGTTCCTCGAGATGGCTGATGCGCTTGCTGACCACCGCCGGGGACAGGCCCATCTCGCGGCCGGCCGCGGACATGTTCCCGGCTGTCACGACCCGCGCGAAGATCTCCAGATCGCTGATTGGCGTCATGCCGATTCCACCCTATTTTCAAACTAAAAGCAAAAATGGTTTGCCTTTTTCTATATATTGTCAAATATGACCGCAACTGGCAATGGGGTGCCGATCGCCTATAGTCTAAGGACCGAGGCGCCCGCGGGCCGGTGCGGACCGTTCGGATCGGGTGCTGCGCGCCGGACAATCACGAGAGAGATCCATGTCGTTTCTTGCTCTACCGGATCCCGACCAGGACATCATCGCCCGCCGTAGGGACATTGTGCGGGAGCTGGAGCGGCTGGTGCCCGCCGAGCAGGTCATTTCGGACGAGGACGGCCGGCGCGCCTTCGATACGGATGCGCTGACGGCCTACCGCCGCATGCCGCTCGCCGTCGTGCTGCCGACGAGCACGGAGGAGGTGAGCCGCGTGCTCGGATACTGCCACGACAACGGCATCAAGGTGATCGCCCGCGGCGCGGGCACGTCGCTCGCCGGCGGCGCCCTGCCGCTGGAGGACGCGGTGGTCGTGGGCGTGTCGAAGATGAACCGGGTGCTGGACGTCGATTTCGAGAACCGCACGGCGCGGGTTGAGACCGGCATCACGAACATCGCCATCTCGAGCGCGGTGGCGCCGCAGGGCTATTTCTACGCGCCGGACCCGTCGAGTCAGCTCGCCTGCACGCTCGCCGGCAACATCGCCATGAACTCGGGCGGCGCCCACTGCCTGAAATACGGTGTGACCACCAACAACGTGCTGGGCGTCAAGATGGTGATGATGGACGGCGAGGTGGTCGAGATCGGCGGCCCGGCCCTGGATGCGCCGGGCTACGACCTGCTGGCTCTGATCACCGGGTCCGAGGGCCAGTTCGGCATCGTCACCGAGGCGACGGTGCGTATCCTGAAGGCGGCCGAGGGCGCTCGGCCCATGCTGATGGGGTTCGCTTCGAGCGAGGCGGCGGGGGCCTGTGTCTCGGCCATCATCGGCTCGGGCATCGTGCCTGTGGCCATCGAGTTCATGGACAAGCCCGCGATCCATGTCTGCGAGGATTTTGCGCAGGCCGGCTATCCGCTCGACGTCGAGGCGCTGCTGATCATCGAGGTCGAAGGCTCGGAGGCGGAGATCGAGGATCTGCTGGGCCGGATCACCGAGATCGCCGAGGCGTTCGATCCGCAAGTGATGCGCGTCAGCCAGAGCGCCGAGGAAAGCGCCGCCATCTGGAAGGGCCGCAAATCCGCCTTCGGCGCCATGGGGCAGATCTCCGACTATTATTGCATGGACGGCACCATCCCGCTCGGCCGGCTCTCCGAGGTGCTGGTGGAGATCTCCAGCATCTGCAAGCGCTACGGCCTGCGCGTCGCCAACATCTTCCATGCCGGCGACGGCAACCTGCACCCGCTGATCCTCTACAACGCCAACGACCCGGAGGAGGTCGAGAAGGCCGAGCGGTGCGGCGCGGAGGTGCTGAAGCTGTGCGTCGAGGTCGGCGGCTGCCTGACCGGCGAGCACGGCGTCGGCATCGAGAAGCGCGACCTGATGACGGTGCAGTTCTCCAAGACCGATCTGGCGGCGCAGATGCGCGTCAAGTCGGTCTTCGACCCGAAATGGCTGCTGAACCCGGCCAAGGTGTTCCCGCTCGAAGGCCGCGACGTCCATTAGAGGCTATTGCCCCCGTGTCCGATGTTCTGCGCCCGAGTGACGAGCAGGAGCTGGCCGCCGCCATCTCCGAGGCCGTCGCCAACGAGACGCCGCTGGAGATCTTGGGCGGCGGGACCAAGCGTGCGGTCGGCCGGCCGCTGCAGACGGCGGCGGCACTGACGACCGAGGCGCTGACGGGCATCACGCTCTACGAGCCGAGCGAGCTGGTGATCGCCGCCAGGGCGGGCACGCCGCTCAGCGAGGTCGAGGCGACCCTCGACAAGAACGGCCAGCAGCTCGCCTTCGAGCCCATCGACCTGGCGCCGGCGCTCGGCGGCGAGGCCGGCGGCGGCACCATAGGCGGCGTGTTCGCGACCAACCTGTCCGGCCCCCGGCGCATCCTGGCGGGCGCGGCCCGGGACAACCTGCTCGGCGCGCGCGCCGTCAGCGGCCGGGGCGAGGCGTTCAAGTCCGGCGGCCGCGTCATGAAGAACGTCACGGGCTACGATCTCAGCCGCGGCCTCGCGGGCTCGTGGGGCACGCTCGCGGTGATGAGCGAGGTGACCATGAAGGTCCTGCCCAAGGCCGAGGAGATGCGCAGCCTCGCGCTGCTCGGCCTCACCGACGAGATGGCGGTCGAGGCCATGTGCACCGCCATGGGGACGCCCTACGAGGTGTCGGGCACCGTGCATCTGCAGGCGCCCTATGCGGCGGGTTTGAGCGACGCGGCGCTGTCCGGGCCGGGTCTTGGCGTCACGGTCCTGCGCCTGGAGAACTTCTCGTCGTCGCTGGCCTATCGCACGGAGCGCCTGACGTCCGTCATGGCGGCCTTCGGCAAGATCGTCGAGCTGGATCACGCGCGCTCCGAGGCGTTCTGGTCGCAGATGCGCCGGCTCGAGGTCCTGGGCGCGGCGGAGGGCGATCTCTGGCGCCTCTCGATCGCGCCGAACCTGGGCGCCCGGCTGGTGGCGACGATTGGTGCGCATCTCGGCTGCCGCGCCGCCTACGACTGGTCGGGCGGGCTGATCTGGCTGGAGGTGGAGCCGAGCTCGGACGCGGGCGCCACCCATGTGCGCCGCGCCGTCGCAGAGGTCGGCGGCTATGCGACGCTGGTCCGCGCCGCGCCCGCGGTGCGCGCCAGCGTGGATGTGTTCCAGGCCCCGGAGCCGGGCGTCGCCGCCATCACGAAACGGCTGAAGGCGGCGTTCGATCCGCAGGGCATTCTGAATCCCGGCCGCATGTATCCCGGGGTGTGAGCGAGATATGCAGACCAACTTTTCCGAAGAGCAGCTTCAGAACCCGCGTATCGCGGAGGCCGACAGCATCCTGCGCAAATGCGTGCATTGCGGTTTCTGCACCGCGACCTGCTCGACCTATGTGCTGCTCGGCGACGAGCGCGACAGCCCGCGCGGGCGCATCTATCTGATGAAGGACATGTTCGAGGGCTCCAAGGACGCCTCGGACGAGGTCACGCATCACGTCGACCGGTGCCTCTCCTGCCTGTCCTGCGTGACCACCTGTCCGAGCGGCGTCGACTACATGCATCTGGTGGACCTGGCGCGCGCGCATATTCAGGAGACCCGCACCCGCCCGCTCAAGGAGCGGCTGATCCGCGGCCTGCTGGTCGCCGTCCTGCCCGACCCCAGGCGCTTCCGCCTGGCGCTGATGGGCGCCAGGCTGGCGCGGCCGTTCCGCGGTCTGTTCCGCGCCATCGGCCTGAAGGAGATCGCGGCGATGCTGGAGCTGGCGCCCCGGTCGGGCCCGAAGCGGGGCCGTCTCGACACCTTCGGCACGGTGCGGGTGCGGGGCCGGCGCAAGAAGCGCGTGGCGCTGCTGGCCGGCTGCGCCCAGCGCACGCTGCGCCCTGAGATCAACGACGCCACCGTGCGGCTGCTCAACAGGCTCGGCGTCGAGGTGGTGATCCCGGAGGACCAGGGCTGCTGCGGCGCCCTCGTGCATCACATGGGCTACGAGGACGAGGCGCAGAGGGCGGCGCGGCAGAATGTGGACGCCTTCACCGCCGCGCTCCGCCACGAGCCTTTGGACGCCGTCATCATCAACGCGTCGGGATGCGGCACCATGGTCAAGGACTACGGCCATATGCTGAGCCGGGACCAGGGCTATGCGGAGCGGGCCGGGAACATCTCCACACTGACCAAGGACATCACCGAGTTCCTGCACGAGATCGGCCTCGACGTGCCCGAGCACTGGACCGGGCTGAAGGTGGCCTATCACTCCGCCTGCTCCATGCAGCATGGCCAGCGGGTCCTGGAGCCGCCGCGCGCGCTGCTCAAGCAGGCCGGCTACTCGGTCCTGGAGGTGCCCGAGGGCCATATCTGCTGCGGGTCCGCCGGCACTTACAACATTCTGCAATCCGAGATCGCGAATGAGTTGCGCGAGCGCAAGATCAACCATATCAAGAGCGTCGAACCCGACGTCGTAGCCGCCGGAAACATCGGCTGCATCACCCAGTTGCAGGACGCGAGCCATCTGCCCGTGGTTCACACGGTAGAGCTGCTCGATTGGGCGCTTGGCGGGCCCTGCCCGAAAGAGCTCGAGCCGTTCAAGGGGCGGGTCCGCAAAGTCCGGGATCTGATCGAAGACACCGCCGCCTAGCGGCGCGTCGCTTGAGAAGCTGAAGGAAAATCCTCATGAGTATTGCCGAGAATGCGGACGGGCTCGATCTGCCCGAAGGTGTCGAGATTCGCGGAGCGGTCGAGCCGGGCTACGCGCGCGTGCTGACCCACGACGCGCTTGCCTTCGTGGCCGATATCGCCCGCCGTCACGAAGGGACGCGGCGCGCGCTGCTGGTCCGTCGCGACGAGCGCCAAAAGGCATGGGATGCGGGCGGGCTGCCCAACTTCCTGCCCGAGACGAAGGAGATCCGCGACGGCGACTGGACCGTCCGCGGCATTCCGGACGACCTGAAGAAGCGCTGGGTCGAGATCACCGGGCCGACCGACCGGAAGATGCTGATCAACGCGCTGAACTCCGGCGCCGACGTCTTCATGGCCGACTTCGAGGACGCGCTCTCGCCGACCTGGAGCAACGTGGTCGAGGGGCAGATCAATCTGATCGACCGCTGGGACGGCCAGGTGGACTTCACCGACCCCAAGTCCGGCAAGCACTATGCCCTCGGCGCCGAGCCGGCCATTCTCATCATCCGCCCGCGCGGCTGGCATCTGGAGGAGGCGCACATCCATGTGGACGGCGCGCCGGTGGCCGGCGCCTTCGTCGATTTCGGGCTCTACATGTTCCACAACGCGCGCAAGACGCTGAACAAGGGCGCGGGCCCCTACTTCTACCTGCCCAAGCTGGAAAGCCATCAGGAGGCCCGGCTCTGGAACGACGTCTTCGTGCAGGCGCAGGAGACCCTGGGCCTGCCCGTGGGCACCATCAAGGCCACGGTCCTGATCGAGACGCTGCCGGCCGCCTTCGAGATGGACGAGATCCTCTATGAGCTGCGCGAGCACATCGTCGGCCTCAATTGCGGCCGCTGGGACTACATCTTCTCGTTCGTCAAGGTGCTCCGGAACAACCCCGGCTATGTCATGCCGGACCGCGGCCAGGTGGTCATGGGCAAGGCTTTCCTGCGTGCCTACTCGCTGCTGCTGATCCAGACCTGCCACCGCCGCGGCGCCTTCGCCATGGGCGGCATGGCCGCGCAGATCCCGAACCGGCGCGAGCCCGAGATCAACGAGAAGGCGATGGCGGCGGTGAAGGCCGACAAGGAGCGCGAGGTCAATGACGGCCACGACGGCACCTGGGTGGCGCATCCCGATCTGGTGCCGGTCGCGCGCGAGGTGTTCGAGCGCCTGATGTCCGGCGACAACCAGCTCGACCGCATGCTGGGCAACGTCTCGATCACCCAGGCGGACCTGCTCGAGGTGCATGACGGCACGCGCACCGAGGAGGGGCTCAGGACCAACATCCGCGTCGGCGTGCAGTACATCGAGGCCTGGCTCAGGGGCAACGGCGCGGTGCCGCTCTACAACCTGATGGAGGACGCGGCCACGGCCGAGATCTCACGCACCCAGATCTGGCAGTGGATCAAGCACGGCGCGACGCTGGATGACGGCCGCACCGTCACCCACGCCCTGTTCGAGGAGCTGCTGGCCGACGAGATGGCCAAGCTGCGCGAGGCGCTGGGGGCCGAGACCTACGACGGGGGCCGCTTCCCCGAGGCCATCGACATCTTCAAGACGCTGACGGCA
>JAKSBI010000141.1 GCA_022361215.1 Hyphomicrobiales bacterium
CGACGCCGTTGCGGATGGCGTTCGCCCGGGCCACGGCCACGGCGAGCCAGTCGATATCGCAGGCGACCGCCGGGCGACGCAGCGCCTTCGCCGCCGCGATGGCCAGCACGCCGCTGCCGGTCCCGATATCGAGGACGCGGGCGAAGCGATGCCGCTTGAGCAGGCGGTCGAGCGCCAGCAGGCAGCCCCGCGTGGTGCCGTGATGGGCCGTGCCGAAGGCTTGGCCGGCGTCGATCTCGATGGCCCCGGCCCCCCGCGCCCTGGCGCGGTCGTGGCTGCCATGTACCAGAAAACGGCCGGCCCGGACCGGGCGAAGGTCGCGTTGCACCTTGGCGACCCAGTCCTGATCCGGCAGCTCCTCGACGCTCGCCAATGCGAGCGGCGACGGCGAGCCCGCAGCGGCTTCGAGCAGCGGCCCGAGAGCGTCGAGGTTGGGCGGGGCCGCGAAATAGGCCTCGACGCACCAGGCGCCGTGCGCGTCCTCGCGCCAGCTCACGGCATCGGGGCCGCCGGCGTCGAGCTCCGAGAGCACGTCCGCCATGGCCTCGCTGCGTTGCCGGTCGGCCTCGACGGTCAGCTTGAACATGGGACAAGCGGCAGTCGGCGAACGGTCACGAGGCTCAGATCTCCTCGCCATTGAGGGCCGCTTCGGAAGGCTCGACGGGGCCGAGCCCGCTCTCCCAGTGCCGGCGCAGGACGGTCAGGGCCTCGCGCGGGGGCAGCGCGTGCAGCGTGCCGTCCGGGCGGCGCGTGACGATGCCGTCGCGGCCGAGGCAGTCGAGCGCGTCCTCGACGTCGAAATCCACGCCCACGCCGCACGACCCGTGCACGAACCGCTCCGCCCTGGCCTTGAGCGTGTCCGCCGTCGGGCGCGGCCCGGCATTGCCGGCGAGGAAGCCGTAGAGCAGCAGGTCCTCCTTGATGTCCTCCTCCTCGGCGCGGTCGGCGAGCAGGGTCAGCACGCCCCGGTTGTTCGCCAGATTGTGGAAGTAGAGGTTCTGGGCCAGCACCATCATGTAGTGGTTACGGGTGTTGAAGAAGCTCATGACCTGGCGAAAGATCACGCCGGCCAGACCGGCGAGCGCCAGGCCCATAGCGATCGGGCTGGCGGCGGCGAGCAGCTTGGTCACCGAGCCGAACACGCCGGCCGCGGTCCCGCCGCCGGCGGTGATGCCGAGCCGGATCTTGTCCAGCGGCTTGAAGGCCACCTTGGTGTTCGGAAACAGCATCTCCAGATCGCTGTGCGGGATGTTCTTGAAGAGCTTGAGATAGATGAAGTCGCTCGACGCTTCCTTGGGGATGTGCCGGCGCCGCTGCGTGACGGCCTTGTGCGCCTTTGCCGCGTCCAGGCCCTCTTCCGCCATCACCTCCTCGATCCGCGCCGCCTCGGGCTTCAGCTTGGCCAGCAGGAACAGCCGTTGAAAGACCGGCACCTCGTAACGCTCCTTCACCAGATAGAGCTTCTTGATGTCCCGGTACTCCTTGGCAACCGTGCCGCTGCCGCGGGAGAACAGCAGAATGTCGTCGAACTCGCTCAGATCGACGTTCAGGTGCAGGCCGTAGGGCGAGCGCTGGTCGAGCAGGTGCTCCAGTTCCGCCTTGTCGATGCGGTGGTAGTTGGCGCGCTCGAGCAGGGTGGCGATCTCGTCGACCAGGTCGCGCCGCGCCTCCACCAGCTCCTCGTCGGTGTAGGTCAGCACGCGCACCGTGTCGCGGTCCGGGCTGAAGGGCAGGTAGCGCTCCTTCAGCCGCATCAGGCGGTCCCGGTACTCCAGATGCCGCCAGGCCGAGAGATGCTGCACGAAGACGGGCCAGTGCGGATCGTGGGCGACGGCGCACTCCTCCGCCTGCTCCAGGCGCTCCAGCAGGGCGAAGCGCGAGATCGGGATGAAGCGCTCGCGCTGGCGCGAGCTCATCTGCTGGGCCGCCGTCTCCTCCGCGTCCGCAGCGCTCGTCGTTGCGATGATGTCGTCCATGGTCCTCCCACCGATCCCCCGCCCTGAATTTAGGCCGCGACGCCGCCAGTTTCAGCCCTTTGCTGTCATTTTTGCGAAGCGCCGAGCCCGCCATGCTTGATCCGCAGGTCTGTGCCATCACGTATTGCACCGAATGGGTCTTCAAGGACGGCAGTTGCATGACAATTGGAAGACGCATCGTCGTCGGCGCGCTGATTTCGCTTCCGATTGCAGGACTCGGGGCCATGCTCCTGTTTCATGACGGTTTTTCTCCTTCGTCGATGAAGAGCATCTACAGCGTCCTGGTGGCCGAGGGCGGGGTCGCGACGGAGCGCGGGGTCGGCTACGGGCCGCATGCGCGCCATCGCCTCGACATCTACCGTCAGGAGCAAGGGGCGGACGACGGCCCCATCGTGCTGTTTCTCTATGGCGGCGGCTGGCGCAACGGTCACCGCTCCACCTACGGCTTCGTCGGCGCTGCGCTCGCGTCCCGCGGCATCACCACGGTCATTCCCGACTACCGGCTCTATCCGGAGGTCAGGTTCCCGGCCTTCGTCGAGGACGCGGCGCTCGCCTATCGCTGGATCGTCCGCAACCTTGCAGGAACCGGGGAGGGGAGCCGGCCCGTGGTGCTGGTCGGGCATTCGGCCGGCGCGCATTCGGCCGCGCTCCTGGCGCTCGACCGCAGCTATCTGGAGGGCGCGGGGGCCGTGGTCGCGCCGCCCGCCGGTCTCGTTGGGCTCGCCGGCCCCTATGCCTTCGACCCGACCACCTGGAAGACGACCAAGGCGATCTTCGCCGGCGCGGCCAGGGCCGACGCCACGCGGCCTATCAGCTTCGCGCGCCAGGACGCGCCGCCGGCGCTGCTCATGCACGGGCTCGACGACCGGGTGGTGCGGCTCCGGAACATGCAGTCGCTGGCCCGCGACCTGCGCCAGGCCGGCGCGCCGGTGCGCAGCCTCGAGTTCGATGGCATCGGCCATATCGGGCTGATCCTGGCCATCTCCCGGCCGTTTCGATGGCGCGCGCCGGTGCTGGAGGAGACGTTGCGTTTCATCCGGGAGGTCGGCCGCGCGGCCGACCATTGACAAGTGTCAAAGTCCGAGCCCGCCCAGAGCGATAGACAGGATGTCTTCCGGGGGCATGACAGGAGGTCGTCATGAGCGACAAGCCGATCAGCCGGTTTCCCGTTCCGGATGTCGCCGACCTGCCCGACGACATTCGGACGCGCATTCTCGCCGTGCAGGAGAAGGCGGGCTTCGTTCCCAACGTCTTTCTGGCCCTGGCGCATCGGGCGGACGAGTTCCGCGCCTTCTTCGCCTATCACGATGCCCTGATGGAGAAGGAGAGCGGGCTCTCCAAGGCGGAGAGGGAGATGATCGTGGTGGCGACCTCAAGCGCCAATGGCTGCCACTACTGCGTCGTGGCCCATGGCGCCATTCTGCGCATCCGCGCCAAGGACCCGCTGATCGCCGATCAGGTGGCGGTCAACTACCGCAAGGCCGACCTCAGCCCCCGCCAGCAGGCCATGCTCGACTTCGCCATGAAGGTTTCGCAGGATTCCCAGTCGGTTGGCGACGCCGACTACGACGCTTTGCGAGGTCACGGCTTCTCCGACGAGGACATCTGGGACATCGGCGCCATCGCGGCCCTGTTTGCGCTCAGCAACCGCATGGCCAATCTCATCTCCCTGCGCCCCAACGACGAATTCTACGCCATGGGCCGATAGGCGAGAGCGGGCTCGTATCCGGTCGCCGGTTTGGCCGTCTGGCGATCCTCCGCGAAACGGACTAATCTTTGCGCCGGCGTGAGCCTCGGCCGCCGCCGCGTTTCGGGGGATCCAGCACAATTCGAGAAGGCGACCGGTATGCCGGACATCAACACGTTGCTGTATTTCATCGCGCCGGTTCTGCTCCTGGCGATCCTGGTGCCGTGCATCGTCCTGCTCATCGTCTACAGGCGCTATGTCCGGCTCGCCAAGGCTCTGCCCGATCCAGGCACGATCCGGCAAGCCCAGCCCGAGGCGCTGGACGAGAAACGGGATGCCGTGGCCTCGATCCTCCTCGGCGACTGGGCCAAGGTGCCTGAGCACGAGACGGCCGCGACCCGCCATGCGCTGTGGACGGCCATGCTGCTGGAAGCGGCAGCCGACGGCAGCATCGATCATCGCGAGATGCGCTTCGTCGCCGACCTGTTCGGCCGGATGGCCGGCAAGGACGTGGACTTCCGGCCGGTCATCCAGGCCGCCGAGCTGGTCCAGAACGACAAGAAATCGGCGCTCGCCGAGATCGCCAAGGCCGCGAAGGTCAGCGCCCCTTCCAAGGAGCACATCCTGGCGGGCGCCTTCCTGGTCAGCGTCTCCGATCATGCGCTGACCGAGAGCGAGACCGACTGCCTCGGCCACATCGCCGACGCGCTCGCCATCTCTCAGCGCGACCGCAAAGCCATTCTGGAAGGCATCACCAAGCGGCTCGACGTCTGACGCGGCCGGGCCGGCGGAGCGAGCCCGGTCGATGCGATTGCGTTGCATACCAGGGAAGGAGTCCGGGCTTGTGCGTGATAGGGATCTGACCCCAATTGGGGTCTCAGGCCGGGATGACGCGGAAGCTGGCCAGGGTCGATCACACAAGCTGGAAGTGCCGTTCAGCGTGACGTGGCCGGGAATGGCACATGGGCCTCACCTCCCGTCATTCCTGCGAAAGCAGGAATCCATTCCACCTCGCCACCCGGCAGGGACTGTCGGTTTGAGCCAGAGCGTCTCGCGGTTCGTCGTCGGACTCGTTTGCACGCGGCCAACGCCAATGGAGTCCTGCTTTCGCAGGAATGACGAGGTGGGGTGGCCTGTTCCGCAAACTGCTCGCGCCGGGGACGATCCGGTAGGTGGGCTCTGAAGCCGCGAAGCTGTCGCTTGCGGCCAGAGCCCGCGGGCGCCCGCCTATTTCGGCGGCGGGGGCATGGTCTCGAAGTTGGGGATCTCCTCCGACGTCACGTCCCAGCCGGGGCGGCTGGCGGCGTAGACCACGGCCTCAGGTGCGAACCAGTCGTTCTCGTCCACACAGCCGACGGCGATGCCGACGACCCCGGGCCGTCCCGTGTTCTCGCCGAAGACGCGGCTGCCGCATTTCGGGCAGAAGTGGCGGGTGTTGACGTTGCCGCTGTCGGCCGTGGCGGCGTAGCTGGCGGTCTCGCCCGCGATCTCCACGTCGTTCGCCTTGAAGAAGGCCAGCGACATGTGGCCGGTGCCGGAGGCGCGCTGGCAGTCCTTGCAGTGGCACTGCGCCATGCGCATGGGTGCGCCGTTGATGGTGTAGGTGACCGCGCCGCACAGGCAGTGGCCCGTTGCGAAAGGCTCGTTCGACATGATGCTCACCTCGGTGCGTTTCTCGTCGGGCGATGCTTCCCACCCTGGCGCCTATTCTGGCACCGGGGAGGCGGCGACGCCACCGGGCTGACCCTCGCCTCAACCAACTTTGATGCGGGGCGCAAGCGCAGCCGGGGCCGCTCCAGCGACTGCGTCAGGGCCGGCCCCACTCGATGTCGCGAATCAGCAGCTCCTTCGTGACGATGACGGCCACGGCCTCGCCATAGCTGTCTCCGGCGATCGCCACATAGGCCCAGCCGAGGTCGTCCGCCTGCTTCGACGCCCAGTCCTCCAGCGCCTCCATCACCTCCACGAGGTTCACCGGACCGTCGCCATACGCGATCATGTCCTCGTAGTCTTTCTGCAGCTTCGTCGGGGAAAGATCGGCCTTCAGCGAGGCCGACAGCATGGCGTGCGCCTCGTCGTAAGCGCCGACGCAGAGCGCCTCGGCGAACTTCAGAGCCACTTTGCCCTGGGGCGTTTCCGCGGGGGTCATGGGGTACCGCCTCTCCATCGATTTCGCGTTGCTGCACTGCGTCCGCAGGCCCGCCGGCTGGTTGCCGGCCGCGGGCCGCTCTATATGACGTGTGTCAAGTCCTTAAGACATGAGTGTAATTCGGGGCCGGGCACGAATTTATGGCGCAGATGTCGCGGAGCGTGGCCGAGCGTCCGACCGCCGGAACGGTCGGCACTGTCCGATCGAGAGTGGGAGCTGTCGCATGCGAAAGCTTGGCCGACTCATCGGCCGCATCGTCGCCGCGCTGTTGCTTGGGGCAATGCTGGGCCTGATCGGCTGGTTGGCGGCGGACTTCTACGGATACTCGGAGGGCGCGGCCGGTTCGATCGGCGTCGCAATGGCGCTGCTGGGCGCCGTAACAGGCTGGATCTTCTGGCGGAGGGTCTGCGACGTCTTCGGCGCGGCCATCTGAGCCCGACGACGCGGATCTTTGCGGTCAGTGGCGCTCGACGAAGCTGTCCACCACGCGCTTTCGGCCTGCCTTCTCGAAGTCGACGGTCAGCTTGTTGCCGTCGATGGTGGCGACGGCGCCGTAGCCGAACTTCTGGTGGAAGACGCGCTCGCCCACCTGGTAGCCGGAGGTCTGGGCTGTGCTGGAGGCCACCAGCTCGCCCTCGATGGTCAGCGGCCCGCGCTGGGGCGCGGCGGCGGCCTGCCGGTTGCGCTGGGCGCGCTGCCAGCCGGGCGTCCCGTAATTGGCCTGAAAGAGCTCCGACGGCTCGTCGAAGCGGCTCATGCCGTAGCCGCCATAGGCGCCGGAGGTCTCCGCGACCTCCACATGCGCCTCGGGCAGCTCGTCGATGAAGCGCGACGGGATCGCCGACTGCCAGAGCCCGTGCAGACGCCGGTTCTGGGTGAAGGTGACCTTGGCGCGCTGGCGGGCGCGGGTGAGGCCCACATAGGCCAAGCGCCGCTCCTCCTCGAGCCCGGCGCGGCCGGCGTCGTCGAGGGCGCGCTGATGCGGGAAGAGGCCTTCCTCCCAGCCCGCGAGAAAGACGTTGTCGAACTCCAGGCCCTTGGCGCTGTGCAGCGTCATCAGGCTGACCCGGTCGGCGCCGTCCTCCGCTTCGGCGTCCATCACCAGCGAGACGTGCTCCAGGAACCCGGCCAGCGAGTCGAACTCGTCCATGAAGCGGATCAGCTCCTTCAGGTTCTCGAGCCGGCTCTGCGCCTTGGGGGACTTGTCGTTCTGCCACATGGCCGTGTAGCCGGACTCGTCGAGGATCAGCTCGGCCAGCTCCGTGTGGCGCATGGTCTCGACCAGGGAGCGCCAGCGGTCGAAGGTGGCGATCAGGTCTGCGAGCGCGCGTCGGGGCGCGGGCCTCAGCTCCTCGGTCTCCACCAGCGTGCGCGCCGCCTGCGCAAGCGGAATGCCCTCGGCGCGGGCGAGGCCGTGCAGCACCTTCAGCGTGGCGTCGCCGAGGCCGCGGCGCGGGGTGTTGATGATGCGCGAGAACTTCAGGTCGTTGGACGGGTTGAGCGTGACGTCCAGATAGGCGGTGGCGTCGCGGATCTCCTGGCGCTCGTAGAAGCGCGGGCCGCCGATGACGCGGTAGTTCAGGCCCAGCGTAACGAAGCGGTCCTCGAAGGCGCGCATCTGGAAGCTGGCGCGCACCAGGATGGCCATCTCGTTGAGCGCGTGGCCCTGGCGCTGCAGCTGCTCGATGTCCTCGCCGACGACGCGGGCTTCCTCGTCGTCGTCCCAGCAGCCCTGCAGCGTCACCTTCTCGCCGTCGCCGATGTCGGTGTGGAGCGTCTTGCCGAGCCGGCCTTCGTTGTGGGCGATCAGCCCGGAGGCGGCCGCCAGGATATGGCCGGTGGAGCGGTAGTTGCGCTCCAGCCGGATGACCTTGGCGCCGGGGAAGTCGGTCTCGAAGCGCAGGATGTTGTCCACCTCGGCGCCGCGCCAGCCATAGATCGACTGGTCGTCGTCGCCCACGCAGCAGATGTTGCCGCCGCCCTGGGCCAGGAGGCGCAGCCAGAGATACTGCGCCACGTTGGTGTCCTGGTACTCGTCCACCAGCATGTAGGAAAAACGCTGCTGATAGCGCTCCAGCACGTCCGTCTGTTCCTGGAAGAGGCGCAGGCACTCGAGCAGCAAATCGCCGAAATCGGCGGCGTTCAGCTCCTTCAGGCGCACCTGATAGGCTTTGTAAAGCTCGGCCCCCTTGCCGTTGGCGAAGGCGAAGGCCTCGCCCTCGGGCACCTTATCGGGCGTCAGGCCGCGGTTCTTCCAGCCGTCCAGATAGGCCGCGAGCTGGCGCGCGGGCCAGCGCTTCTCGTCCAGGTTCTCGGCCTCGATGAGCTGCTTCAGGAGGCGGATCTGGTCGTCGGTGTCCAGGATGGTGAAATTGGGCTTCAGGTCCACCAGCTCGGCGTGGCGGCGCAGGATGCGGGCGCCGATGGCGTGGAAGGTGCCGAGCCACGGCATGCCCTCCACCACGCCGCCGATCAGGCGCTCGATCCGCTCCTTCATCTCGCGCGCCGCCTTGTTGGTGAAGGTGACGGCGAGGATGCTCCCGGGCCGGGCCTTGCCGCTGGCGAGAATATGGGCGATGCGCGTGGTCAGCACCCGCGTCTTGCCCGTGCCCGCGCCCGCCAGCACGAGCACCGGCCCGTCGAGCGTAACGACGGCTTCCGACTGCTCGCCGTTCAGGTCGTCCAGATAGGCGGGCCGGCGCATCGCCCGCGCCGACAGCGGCCCCTGGCCCGGTGCGCCATCCTCTGGAGCCGACGGCAATGCGTCATCTGGGCGATTCTCTGGCATAGGCCCAGGACTATACCACCGCCGGTGGCGGGAAAAGGGCCTAGGTGTGCTGGGACAGCGGTAGCGTGCCGCTCATGGAGTTTCCCATAGCGCTTGGCTAGTCTGAGCGTAGAACGTCATCCGCCCGGCAATGCGCCACGGTCCGGACAAGCCGATGGGACCTTCATGACAGACACGCAGATCGCGTGGCCGCGCAAGACGCGCGAGCTGCAGAACCATCATTTCGATTCCACCGTCTGGAACGATTTCGCGTTTCGCGACGACGACATCGTCATCGCCACCTACGCCAAGTCCGGCACCACCTGGACCCAGCAGATCGTCTCGCAGCTCCTGTTCGAGGGAGAGGAAGGGCTGGAGGTGGCGGAGATGTCGCCATGGCTCGACCTGCGCGTGCCGCCCAAGGGCGTCAAGCTGGCAGCGGTCGAGGCCCAGGCCCACCGCCGCTTCGTGAAGACGCATCTGCCCGTGGACGCCTTGGTGTTCTCGCCAAAGGCCAGATACGTCTATGTGGGGCGCGATGGACGCGACGTGGTGTGGAGCTTGTACAACCACCACACCAACGCCAATGACGACTGGTACCGGGCGCTGAACGAGACGCCGGGGCGGGTCGGCCCGCCGATCGGGCGACCCGGCTCGGATGTCCGACAGTATTTCCGCGACTGGCTGGAGCGGGACGGCCATCCGTTCTGGCCGCTTTGGGAGAACGTCCGGTCCTGGTGGGCGATCCGGCATCTGCCGAACGTGCTGCTGCTGCATTTCGCCGACCTGAAGGCGGATATGGAGGGCGGGATGCGCGAGATCGCGGCCTTCCTGGACATCCCCATCGACGAGGCGAACTGGAGCCGCATGGTCGCGCACTGCACCTTCGACTACATGAAAGCCAACGCGGCGAAGTCGGCGCCGCTCGGCGGCGCCTTCTGGGAGGGCGGGGCGCAGACCTTCATCCACCAGGGCACCAACGGGCGCTGGCGCGAGGTGCTGAGCGCGGACGAGATCGCCGCCTACGAGGCCCGGGCCTCGGCGGAGCTCGGCGAGGACTGCGCCCGCTGGCTGGCGATGGGCGGGGGTGCGACCTAGGTCACCCGAAGACGTTGACGGCCACCACGCCGAGCATGACGGCGCCGACGCCGAGCTTGGCCACCGTGCCGAGCACGCGGCCGACCATGGCGCCTATCCCGACGCTCATGCCGTCGCCATGGGAGCGGCCTTTCCAGGCCTCGCCCAGATAGGCGCCGGCGAAGGCGCCGAAGCCGGCACCGGCCAGGGCCCCGACGAGCGGCCCGATCAGTGGGATCGGCAGGCCCGCGACCGCTCCGAAGAAGCTGCCCGCCACCGCGCCGACGATCGCCAGCACGACGCTGCGCCGGCTGCCGCCCTTCTTGGCGGCGCCCGCCGCGCCCGCCATGAACTCCGCCACCTCGCCGAGCGCGGCGATGACCACCAGCGCGGTCACCACCTCCCAGGTGATGCCCTGGGCCGCGCCCTCGGTGACGGTCGCGGCATAAAGCGCCGCAAAGCCCACGATCAGCCAGTTGCCCGGCAGCATGACGAAGTTCAGCAGCCATGCGCCGATGCTGCCGAGGAGAAGGAGAATGGCGTACACGTGCGGTGTCGGATCCTAACCGGGCTTGAAGCTCGAGACCGTCCGCCAACGAGGCCCCGTCTGCCGATACCGCCTCTCATTCGCCCGATCGGCGCTCCGAGGCAAGGGGCAAGGGCCGGCGTCCGTCGCCGGGCGGGATCGTCGGCGCGGAAGCGGCCGGTTGTTCAATCGCCGCCGAAATCGGCTTCGAACAGGCGCTTGAAATGGGCGGCGAAGGGCTGGGCGATCTTGCTGCGCGGCCGGTGCGCGGGAAAGGCGATGCCCGGCTCGAACGAGACCGTCGGCCGGAACGGCTTGATGTCGACCGCATCGCCGGCCAGTTGCCGGGCCGTGATCGGCTCGACGATGGCCGCGCCGACCCCGGCCTCCACGAGCTTGTAGATCATCAGCGCCAGATTGGATTCGATCTTCACGGTCGGCTCGATATCGGCGGCGCGGAACACGGCCAGCACCTTGTATTGCGTCTGCGTCTCTTTTTCCTGACAGATCAGAGGTATGTCGGCCAGATCCTCGACGTGAATCTCATCTCGGCTCGAGAGCGCATGGCCCTTCGGCAGCACGCAGACCGCCTCGACGAGGCTCAGGGGCTCGATGTCCAGCCCGGGGATCTCGCCGGCGAAGAAGGCGATGCCGACGTCGAACTGGCGGGTCAGCAGCTTGTCGACCACCAATGGGGTCGGGTCGATGCTGACGGTCATGGTGGTTCCGGGATGCTCCGCTTCGAGCTCGGCCACGGCGCGGCCGAGATAGGCCGTCGACATGCCGAGCGTCGCCGTGACGCGCAGCGTGTCCGACGTCAGCTTGGCGATCTCCCGGGCGGCGCTCTCGATCCGGCTGAGCGCCCGCATGCTCTGGTCGACCTCCCG
>JAKSBI010000158.1 GCA_022361215.1 Hyphomicrobiales bacterium
GGCATCTATGTCGAGCGGGCCGAGGGGCCGCGCAAGTGGGACGTCGACGGCAACGAGTATGTCGACTATTACGGCGGCCACGGCGCCCTGCTGCTGGGCCATGGCCGCGCGGAAGTGGTGGCGGCGGTGCAGGCGCAGATGGGCAACGGCACCCACTACGGCGCCTGCCACGCGCTGGAGGTGCGCTGGGGGGCGGTCGTCAAGGAGCTGGTGCCCAGCGCCCAGACCGTGCGCTTCACCTCGTCGGGGACGGAAGCCAATCTGATGGCGCTCAGGCTCGCCCGCGCCTATACGGGCCGGCGCAAGATCGTGCGCTTCTTCGGCCACTTCCACGGCTGGAGCGACCACATGGCCTTCGGCGTCGACGACCACTACGACGGCACGGCGACGCCGGGCGTGCTCGCCAGCATCGCCGACAGCATCGTCATGGCCCCGCCCAACGACATCGACGCGGTCGCTCAAATCCTCGAAGGCGACGACGACATTGCGGGCGTGATCCTGGAGGCCACGGGTGCCGGCGGCGGCATGGTGCCGCTCGATCCGGAGTTCCTGCGCGCGCTGCGCGAGCTGACGGCGGCGCGCGACATCGTGCTGATCTTCGACGAGGTGGTGACCGGCTTCCGCGTGGCGAAGAATTGCGCCCAGTCGCATTTCGGCGTCACGCCGGACCTGACCAGCCTCGCCAAGATCCTGGCCGGCGGCCTGCCGGGCGGCGCCGTCTGCGGCCGCTCCGATATCCTGGAGCTGCTGGACTTCGACGCGGCGGAGGCCAAGGCCTTCGAGAAGATCGGCCACCAGGGCACCTACAACGCCAATCCGCTCTCGGCCGCGGCCGGGGCGGCGGCGCTGGAGATCGTGCGCGACAGCGACGCCTGCGAGCGCGCCAACGCGGCCGCCGACACGCTGCGCGAAAAGCTGAACGCGGTGATCGCCGACGAGGGCCTGCCCTGGGCCTGCCACAACAATTTCTCGAACTTTTTCATCTTCCTGAACCCGACGGGGCTGGACGTCGGGCCGCACGACTTCGCCCCCGCGGCCCACTCCTACCAGACCCACAAGACCAAGAGCCCGCTGGCCACGCGGCTGCGGCTGGCGCTGCTGGTCCACGGCGTCGACATGAGCGGCAAGATCGGCGGCTCGGTCTCGGCGAGCCACACCCAGGCCGAGCTTGCCCACACCGCCGACGCCTTCCGCGCCGCCATCGCCATGCTGCGCGAGGAGGGGCTGCTGAGCGACGGTGAGGCGCGCTCGGTGGCGTAGGCTGACCGTAGCCTGCTCGGGCGCCATGCCTGGACGTGTGCCGTGCATCCCGCGTGTCGGCCGTGGCGCACCGGCGGACGCACCGACGAGAGCAAGCCTCCTGCCGGGGATCCAGAAGGTCCGCGCGGAGAAACTGACGGCCGGGCACGCCCCGGCCAGCATCCTCATTCAAACGCCGGGCCTGGCGAGGCCGGAGCTGCCGGTCGAGCTGGTGCCGATCGCCGTCATCCCGTTCCAGCGCCATTTCGTGCTCGCCCTGACCGACCGGACGGCGCGCAACATCCCGCCGGAGCGCGTCTTGCACGTGGCCCAGAGCCTGCGCGCGGACGTGCGGCCGGCCAACCTGCTC
Organism: Hyphomicrobiales bacterium; assembly: GCA_022361215.1. Lineage (GTDB taxonomy): Bacteria > Pseudomonadota > Alphaproteobacteria > Rhizobiales > Methyloligellaceae > JAKSBI01. The sequence continues at coordinate 1,610 of JAKSBI010000158.1, forward strand.
GGCCAGGACGTGGTCTGGATCGACAGAGAGGGGCGCGGCCTCGGGCACACGGGCTTCGGCGCGGAGCTTGCCCGGCCCATGGCGACGTTTCCGACGCTGGATGCCTTCGTCGCGGAATTTCTTGGCTGAAACCGAGTGGGACTTCGGCGGCCTAGCCGGAGACGCCCCGATCGTCGCGCACGGTCAGGCGCCGGTCCGGTGCCTCGACCGCCTCGAGATATCTGTGGAACATCCAGCCGGTGTCAGAGGTGTCGGGATTGCGGATGCGCACCCAGGCGCCGTCACGCTCCAGAACCTGCAGACGCGTGTCTTTCGGGTGGCTCCGCAGGCGCGGCTCCGACGAGCGGGGCCCGGCCCGCACGTTCACGATGGTGCCGGTAACGCGCACCCATTGCACGGGCTCCACCTGCTCCTGAGCAGGCTCCGCCACGACGGGCTGCACCGCCTGCACGGTCAGCGGGTCCGCCTCGGCCGGCTCCGGCTGTTGCGCGGGTTGCGGCGCCGGCCGGTCGATGGCGCGCACCAGCGCCGCGCCGGTCTTCGGCCGCTCGACCGTCTTCGTCTCGACGGGGTGCGTGCGCGTGTCCTGCCAGGGGAGCGGATGTCCGTCCGGCCCGCTCTGGGGTTCGCCGGTGAGAAAGAACACCGCGCCCCCGACGCCTAGGACACTCAGCGCCAGTTTTCGCCTCCAGCCCATGGTACCGCCCTAACATGGATTTTGCTTTGTTACATTAGAGGTAGGCAATGGCCTCTACGGAATCAAGCCTGTTCCGGCCAATCCGCAAGTCCCGGCTGCAACATTTGCAACAGTCCGGCAACCAATCGAAGCAGCACACACGCGAATTGGCCGCGCCTTTCCGGTTCGACTAAACCGTACACCTTCCGTCGTTCCTGCGAAAGCGGCGGTCTTCAGATCCTGTCCGTCTAGAGCATGGCGCGATCAAAATGATCGCGCCATGCTCTAGCTCTTTGTTGAAGCATGCCTTTTGTCCCGAAACCGGTCTCCACTTTCGGGAGACATGCTCTAGACGGCACGGCTGTGGCGGGTGGCGCCGTCGCTGTGATAGGCGTCGAAGCAGGCGGCGATGTTGCGCAGATAGGGCTGGCCCTTCGTCGTGACGGTGAGCCGGGAGCCGTCGATCTCGATCAGGCCGTCGGCGGCCAAGGTCTCCAGGTCCCGGTCCGGGCGCTCGCCCGATGCGCCCTCGGCCTGGTCCAGATCCAGGGCCTCCTGGCACATCAGGGTCTCGATGATGTGCCGCCGGACCCGGTCGTCCGGCTTCAGCGCCACGCCCCGCACCACGGGCAGGCGGCCCGCCTCGACGGCGTCGCGGTAGCGGCCGAGATGCGGCTCGTTCTGCGCGTAGCCCTGGGGCAGGGCGCCGATGGCCGAGGCGCCGAGGCCGAGCAGCGCCGTGGCGGGGTCCACCGTGTAGCCCTGGAAGTTGCGCCTGAGACGGCCGCTCTCCTTGGCCACGGCCATCGGGTCGTGGGCCTTCGCGAAATGGTCGAGCCCGATCTTGATATAGCCGGCGGCCAGGAGCGTCGCCTCGGCCGCCATCATCTGCTCGAAGCGTGCGCCCATGTCCGGCAGCCGGCGCTCGTCGATGGCCTGCTGATGACGCTTGAACCAGGGCACATGAGCGTAGCCGAAGACGGCGATGCGGTCGGCGCCGAGCGCGGCGGCGGCCTCGGCCGAGCGCACCACGTGCTCCACGGTCTGGCCCGGCAGCCCGTACATCAGGTCGAGATTGACGGCGGCGATGCCGGCGGCGCGCAATCCGTCCACGCAACGGCGCACCAGGTCGAGCGGCTGGCGCCGGTTGATCAGCGCCTGCACCTCGGCCGAGATGTCCTGTACGCCGAGGCTGACCCGGCCGACGCCCTGGGCGGCGAGCGCCGCGATCCGGTCGGGCGTCAGGTTGCGCGGGTCGAGCTCGCAGGCGATCTCGGCTTCGCCGCCGACGGCGAAATGCGCGCGCAGCGTCGCCATGACGGCGGCGAACGCGTCGGGTGCGAGCATGCTCGGCGAGCCGCCGCCGAAGTGGATGTGCACGACTTGCGGAGCGCCGCCGAGGCCGTCGGCGACCCTGGCCGTCTCGGCCTGCAGCGTCTCCACATAGCGGCCGACCCGGGTCAGGTCGTTGGGCACCGTCGTGTGGCAGCCGCAATACCAGCAGAGCTGGCTGCAGAACGGGATGTGCAGATAGAGCGAGAGCGTGGCGTCGTCGCCGATGGCGGCGAGCCAGTCCGCATAGGTTTCCGCCCCGACGCCGTCGTGAAACTGGGTCGCCGGCGGATAGCTGGTGTAGCGCGGGACCGTGGCCTCGGCATATTTCGCGAGCAGCTCCGTCATGGTCCCATTTGGGCCGAAAAGACGCCGCGACATCTTGATACAAATCAAGGCAATAGCCGTGCAGCGGTCTTGCTTTGGCGGAATTGCGAAGTTTCCGGGCGTTTGCGCCGCCACAACCGGCGTTGCAGCCGCGCGGGGGCTCGACTACAGTCCCGGCACCGGGGGCGCGAGCCCGCAGGCTGGCGCGCTTTGAGCCTTCTCATGTTCGTCGCCTTTTTGTGATCGAATAGCGCCGGCAACGCGTCTTGAGGGCCGCTTGACACGGAGACCGGTTTCCGCCGAGGACCCGCGCGACGACGGTTTCGCGCCCCGGCGGCGTAACAGTTCGAGGAAGAGCGTGGAGGGGCGTTAGCCATGCGACGCTGGATCCCTGTCGCACTGATCGCTTTGTCGACGGCGCTGGCCATGCCCGCACGGGCCGAGCCGCCGGGCTGCACCGAGACGGATTTCGCCACCATCGTCGATCAGACGGCCCAGGGCCTGCGCGATCTGAACACAAGCGGCGAACGGCAGTTCCGGGAGAAGCTGACCCTGCTCGGCGAGCGCAACAAGTGGCGCAAGCAGGAGCTGGAGGCCAGGGCCGCGGGCTATCTGAGCGATGCCCGTATCGAAGAGTTCAACCGCGAGATCGAGACCCTGCTCGGGCGCTTCGACACGCTGGGCAATACCGCCGGCCAGAAGGCCGACTGCAAACGGCTGGACGAGCTGAAGCGCGTCCGCGACCGGCTGCTCACGCTGATGGGGCAGAAGTCCGGCTACATGCTGGCCAAGCTCGACGCCGCCCTGGCGCCGGCGCCGGCCGAGCCGCCGAAACGCAAGCCGGACCCGCCCGCCAAGCCGAAGCCGGAAATGGAGACGGAAACGGCACGGGCCGAGCCGAAGGCGCCGGTTCCGCCGCTCCCTCCGACACCCAAGCCGACGCAGCAGCCGACCGAGACCGCGCGGGCCGCGCCGCAACAGCCGGTCCCGCCCGTGCCGCAACCGCCGGCCGGGTCAGGACAGCAAGCGTCCGAGACGGCGCGCGCCCAGCCCCCGGCCCAGCCGGACCCGAGCGCGCCCATCCCGCTGACGCCGGCACCGCGCGACCCGGCGGGCACGCCGGGCGCCGTACCGCCGCTGCAAAGCCAGGAGGTGCCCCCCCTGCCCCTGCCGCCGGCGACAGACGACGGCTTCTCCATCAAGGAGATCCGCGAGGCGGGCCGCGGCGTCTTCGGCACCATCTCGGCCGAGCTCGCCGGCATCATCAACCGGCTCTCCCAGCGCCTCGGCAAGCCGAACGGCTATATCGTCGGCGGCGAGGGCGGCGGCGCCATCCTGGCCGGGCTGCGCTATGGCCGCGGCATGCTGCATCTGAAGGACGGTCGCACCTACCGCATCTTCTGGCAGGGGCCGTCGCTCGGCTTCGACCTGGGCGCTGAGGGCTCGAAGACCATGTTCCTGGTCTACAACCTGAAAGACCCGAACGCCATTTTCGGCCGCTTCCGGGGCGTCGACGGCACGGCCTATTTCGCCGGCGGCATCGGCATGACCCTGCTGGTGCGCAAGGACGTGGTGCTGGCCCCGATCCGCTCGGGCATCGGGCTGCGCCTCGGCGCCAGCCTGGCCTATCTGAAGTTCACCGAGCGCCAGACCTGGAACCCGTTCTGAGCCAAGGGCGCCCGAGCAGCAGGTACCGGGCATGACAAGGCCATAGGGGTCTGACCCCTAATTTCTATTTCTCAAATCCCGGACACTTGTGGGCGAAGGAGCAGGGCCACCGCCATGTCGCAGCGAACCCCCGCCCATGCGCTGGCCGCACATTGCGCCGGACGCCCGATTGGCTATAGGCTGATATATCTGTTTTGACTTTACGACGGGTAATCCAGCCCGCGTCACGAAAGGCCCCGGCACACAAGGGGCCCAATCACTGGGAGGAAGCAGCCATGACCGGTCCGGTCCGAGAGTCCCTGAAACCCATTGCCATGGCGGCCGTTGCGGCCGCCATTGTCGTATCCGCCGCGCCGGCCGAGGCGCGCGACGAGGTGCGCGTGCCGACGCTGACCGCACCCTTCGGGGCGGGCATCACCGAGCAGGCCGTGATCTTCGAGCGGCTGATCGCCAAGCGCCATCCCTGGGTCCGCCTGGTGGCCCAGGAGAGCCCGGGCTTCGTCTACAACGTCAAGGAGATGGCCAACAACAAGAAGCGCTACAAGACGACCACCTTCTGGTCCTCCACGGGCGCGCTCTGGGCGGCGGACACGGCGCAGAAGGGCTTCTTCCCGAAGCGGATCCCGGTCGACAACTTCCGCTGGATCGTGACGCGATCCTCGAACTGCATCTGGTTCACGACGTTCGACCCGGACATCAAGTCCATCAAGGACTTCTCCGGCAAGCGCGTCGGCCTCGGCCGCCGCTCGCAAACCCACTGGGCGCTCTTCACCACCAAGGCCATCGAGGTCGGCATGGGCGTGACGGACGCCAGGCTGCAATATCTCGGCAACCATGCCGGCACCGATGCGCTGCTCGACGGCAAGGTCGACGTGGCCGTGGGGCTGGCCACCATCACCAAGGACCAGAAGGTGGTGTTCCCCTCCGGCCCGGTGCGCAAGCTGGCGGCGACGGGGAAGACGTTCTTCCACATCCCGATCCCGAACGACGCCACCGAGAAGGTCAACAAGGATCTGAACGCGCCCTTCGTGGCGCATCGCATGGCGGCGAACACGCTGCCCAACCAGCCCGAGACCCTCGACTGCATCGGCGACTTCGCCTTCATGGCCTCGCACAGGGACTTCCCGGACGAGATCGCCTACGAACTGACCAAGGTCTATCTCGAGATCGACGACGCGGCCGGCAAGTATCTCGGCGGCGGCAAGCTCTACCGCCGCGCCAGCATGTGCATCGTGCCCAAGGGCATCCAGGCCCATCCTGCCTCGCTCAAGGCCTGCAAGGACTTCGGCATCGAGCCGCAGATCCTGAACTAGCCATCCCGGCCCTGGCGGCGGACGCTCCTGTGCCGGGCCTCCGCCGCCGGCCACCGCGCCGGAGCGCTGGGCCGCGTCCGGCGGCGAACCTCTCTATCGGCCCGCAGGCTGGGTTTCATGACGGCAGCAAACTCGCGCAGAACGGCTGACTGGCTGCTCACCGCCATCGGCCTCGTCGCCGTGGCTTATCACATGGTCCTGGTGCATTGGCAGATCCAGGATTCGACCTATCACTACATCACCCACGTCTTCCTGGTGATGACCATCGCCTCGCTGGCGGCGATCTCCGACGCGCTGGCGGACCTGAGGCACTGGCGCGCCAGGGTGAAGCTGACGCTGGCGCTTTACGCGCTGGCGGCGAACGCCTTCTCCATGGCCTATTTCCGCGTCCACGCCATCGAGCTGGAGATGGCGCAGCCCTTCATCGACACCGCGGACATGTGGGTGACGGGCATGGCGGTCTCGGCGCTGATGATCCTGACCTGGATCCATTGGGGCGGGATCATCGCCTGCTTCACGATGATCTCCATCGCCTACTTCTTCTGGGGGCATCTGATTCCCGGCCCCATGGGGCACCCGGAATACGAGAACTACTTCATCTTCTCCTATATGGGCGCCAGCCTGACGCTGGGCATGTTCGGGCCGATCATCAAGGTGTCGGCCGACGTCATCTTCCTGTTCGTGATCTTCGGGTCGCTGTTCCGCTACACCGGCGTGCTGCCACTGTTCCTGGAGCTCGGCAAGTATGTGGGCAACATGGTGCGCGGCGGCGCGGCCTTTCCCGCCGTGATCGGCTCGGGCTTCGTCGGCACGGTCACGGGCGCGGCGGTCGCCAATGTGGTGCTGACCGGCAGCGCCACCATCCCGACCATGAAGAAGACAGGGTTCCGCCCGGAGCACGCCGCGGCCATCGAGTCCGTGGCCTCCACCGGCGGCCAGATCATGCCGCCCATCATGGGCTCCGCCGCCTTCCTGATGGCCTCGTTCCTCGAGGTGCCCTATGTGGAGATCATGAAGAAGGCCGTGGTCCCGGCCCTGCTCTTCTATGTGGGCGCCGGCGTCGGCGTCTTCTTCCTGATCCGCTCGGCCCGGCTGAACCCGCCGAAGATGAGCGTGGACGCCATGCTGGTGGTGCGCACGCTGCCCGTCTTCGTGCTGCCCATGAGCGTCGTGATCTGGTTGCTCGTCGGCTACTACTCGCCGGGCTACGCCGCCTTCTACGGCATCATGACGATGATCGCGGTCGCCATGCTGCAGAAGGCCACGCGCCCGAACGTCGCGCAGTGGATCGAGGCCTTCAGGGAGGCCGCCAAGATCGGCTCGCAGCTCGCCATCATCCTGGCGCTGGTGGGCATCCTGGCGCAGGTGGCGCTGACCACGAACCTGGCCACCAAGCTCAGCCAGACCGTGATCGGCATGGTCGGCGTCGAGCTGATCCCGATCCTGCTGATCTCGGCCGTGGTCGCCATCCTGCTCGGCATGGAGCTGCCGACGCCGGTGGCCTATGTGGTGATGTTCGTGACCGTGGTGCCGCTGATGATCGACGCCGGCGTCGATCAGTTCGCCGCCAACTTCTTCGCCTTCTACTTCGCCATCCTGTCGACGCTGACGCCGCCCGTCGCGCTCTCGGTGCTGGCGGCGAGCCGGCTGGCGGGCTCCGGGTTCCTGGAGACCTGCAAGCACTCCATCCGGCTCTCCATCGTCGGCTATCTGCTGCCCTTCGCCATGGCCATCACGCCGCAGCTCTTAGGATTCCCGGACAAGATCGGGACCACGGGCTGGATCGCCATCGGCATGCTGGTGCTGGCCAGCATCTCGGGCGGCGCGGCCATGTACGGGTATTTCCTGCGGCCCATCGGCCTGTTTACCCGTCTGGTCCACGGCAGCGCGGCCATCGTCGGGCTGGGCTACGTCTTCAACCACGATCCGACGATGCTCGCGCTCTTCTTCGGTCTGCTGGCGATCGGCGTCGGCAAGCCGATGCTCGCCAATCTCTGGGAACGCCGCGCGGCGGAAGCCGACGAGGCGAAACGGGCCTGACGCCCGTCCCCAACCAACAGGAGGTCCAAGACATGTCCCTTTCCATCGAACCCCTCGGGCCCGCCCTCGGCGCCATCGTGCACGGTGTCGACCTCTCCGAGCAGCTCGACAACGCCACCTTCGACGGGCTCTACGACGCCTTCAACCGCTACTCGGTGCTGCTCTTGCCGGACCAGCACATCAGCCCCGAGCAACACATCGCCTTCAGCCGCCGCTTCGGCGAGCTGGAGGAGCACGTGCTGCGCGACGATCTGCTCGACGGCCAGCCCGAGATCTACGTGCTGACCAACAAGACCGAGAACGGCAAGCGGCTGGGGCGCCCAAAGGCCGGCTGGTACTGGCACACGGATCTGAGCTATCAGGCCAACCCGTCCAAGGCGTCGTTCATGTACGCCCTCGAGGTGCCGACCATGGGCGGCGACACCATGTTCGCGAGCACCGCCGCCGCCTACGACGCGCTGTCCGAGCCCATGCGGCAGATGATCGGGGGCCTGACTGCCGAGCACGACTTCCGGCACGCCCGCGAGACCTTCGCCAAGCACTACGGCGCCGAGCCGATCTCGGAGGAGGCCTTCAAGGCCCGCCCGCCGGTGGTGCACCCGATGACGCGCACCCATCCCGAGACCGGCCGCAAGGCGATCTACGTCAACGAGGGCTTCACCTCGCGCATCATGGAGCTGGAGCGGGAGGAGAGCATCGCGCTCCTGGCCTTCCTCTATCGCCACTCGACGCGGCCCGAGTTCGTCTACCGGCACCGCTGGTCGGCACACGACTTCGTCATGTGGGACAACCGGGTAACCATGCATTGCGCCCTCGGCAACTACACGGAAGACCGCTATATGCATCGCACCACGATCTCGGGCGACGTCATCGAATGAGCTGGCGCACCGAACGGGACCCGCGAACGCGGACGGTGTGAGCTGGCAGGCGCCGTGACGACCAAGACCAATCGAATGACGGGCGCACGCTATCTGGCGGAAGCGCTGAAGGGCTGCGGCGTCAGCCATGTGTTCTTCATCGACGCCGTGCTGCGCCGGACGCTGATCGAGCTCGAGCAGCTCGGCATCGCGCGGGTGCTCACCCATTCCGAGAAGGCGGCAGCCTATATGGCCGACGGCTACGCCCGCGTCTCTGGCCGCGTCGGCGTGTGCATGGCGCAGTCGGTGGGCGCCGCCAATCTCGCCGCCGGGCTGCAGGACGCCTATCTGCACCGCGCGCCGGTGCTGGCGCTCACCGGCCGCAAGCCGCCGGGCTGGCGCCAGCGCAACGCCTATCAGGAGATCGAGCACGGCCCCCTGTTCGCGCCCGTGACCAAGATGCAGGCCGGGGTCGAGACCGGCGACGAGCTGCCGCAAATGCTGGAACAGGCCCTACGGACGGCCACGGAGGGCACGCCCCGGCCCGTGCATCTGGACGTCAACGGCCTGCAGGGTGAGGTTATCGAGGGGGCGACGCTCTCCGACCCCGCACTGCCGGACGCCCGCTACGGGGCGACGCCCTGGCAGCGGTTCCGGCCCGACCCCGCGGCAATAGAGGAGGCCGCCCGGCGCCTCGACCGGGCCGAGAAGCCCGTCCTCGTCTGCGGCGCCGGCGCCGTGGTCGCGGGCGCCCACGACGAGGTGCGCCGCCTGGCGGAGGTGCGCGCCCTGCCGGTGGCCACCTCCACGGGCGGGCGCGGCATCATCCCCACCACGCATCCGCTGCATGTGGGCGTGGTCGGCAGCTACTCCGCGCCCTACACGAACGCGCTCGTGCACGAGGCGGACCTTGTGCTCTATGTGGGCTGCCACGCCGGCGACCAGGCGACCCACGACTGGACCGTGCCGCGGCCGGGGACGGCCATCGTGCAGATCGACGTGGACGGCGCCGAGACGGGCCGCAACTATCCGGACGTGACGCCGGTGGTGGGCGACCCGGGCCTGGCGCTCGCCGACCTGCGCGCGGCCTGCGACGGCGCGGGCACGCGGGACTGGGCCGAGGCGGCCGGCGCGCGCGTCGCCGCCTGGCAGGCGCAGCAGGACGAGGCCCGCGGTTCCGTCGCCGCGCCGCTGCGCGTGGAGCGCCTCTGCCACGAGCTGAGCGAGGTGCTGCCGGAGGACGCCGTGCTGGTCGCGGACACGGGCTATTCCTGCATCTGGACCGCGACCATGGTCGAGCTGAAGCATGCCGGGCAGACCTATCTGCGGGCGGCGGGCTCGCTCGGCTGGTCGTTCCCGGCGGCGCTCGGCGCCAAATGCGGCGCGCCCGACCGGCCGGTGGTCTGCTTCTGCGGCGACGGCGCCTTCTACTACCACCTGCCGGAGCTGGAGACCGCGCGGCGGCGCAACATCCCGGTGGTCGTGGTGGTCAACAACAACTCCGCCTTCGGGCAAGGCCTGCCCAAGGTGCACGCCATGTATGGCGACACGCCCGGCGATCCGGACGAGATCATCCGCTTCGGCCCCACGAACTTCGCGGACGTGGCGCGCGCTTTCGGCGTCGAGGGGCTGCGCGTCGCATCGTCGGCCGATCTTCGCCCGGCGCTCGAACGGGCGCTGTCGCTGGAGGCGCCGGTGGTGGTCGACGTGGTCACCGACGCCGAGCCGCGCGCGCCCGAAGCCTGGACCCCGCCCTCGTGAGCGCGATCCGCAGCATCGCCGTCATCGGGGCCGGGACCATGGGCCATGCGCTGGCGCTGGTGCATGCGCTCGGCGGCTGCGAGGTGCAGCTTCAGGACACGGACCCGGCCCGGCTGGAGGCGGCCCCGAAGCTGATCGGGGCGGCGCTCGAAACCCTCGGCGAAGCGGGCGGCGGCGGCGTGCCCGACGCGGCGGCGGTCCTGGACCGGATCGCCATGGGCCCCGAGCTGGAGAACGCGGTGGCCTCCGCCGACCTCGTAGTGGAGGCCGTCGTCGAGGACCGCGCCGTCAAGCAGGAGGTGTTCGCGGCCATCGACCGCGCCGCGCGGGACGAAGCGATCGTCGCCTCCAACACCTCCTACCTGGACGTCTTCCCCCTGATCCCGGCGGCGCGGCAGCCACGAGCCGCCATCGCCCATTGGTACACGCCGCCCTACATTATTGACTTGGTCGACCTGGCGCCGGGGCCCGAGACGCGGCCCGAGGTGATCGACACGCTCAGGGATTTCTATGCCGGGCTCGGCAAGCGGCCGGTGGTGTTCGAGACGCTGATCTCCGGATACATCGCCAACCGCCTGCAGGCGGCCATCGGCCTCGAGATCTACCGGCTGCTCGACGAGGGCCTGGTGGCGCCGCAGGACATCGACGCCTCCATCGTCCACGGCCTCGCCTTGCGCATGGCGACGCTCGGCCATCTGAAGAAGGCCGACTATACCGGGCTCGACATGGCACGGCGCGCCCTGGCGAACCGGACCTACACGCCGCCCGAGCCGAAGGGCGGCAGCGCCACGCTCGACCGGCTGATCGCCGCCGGGCGCAGCGGCGTGATGGCCGGCGCCGGCTTCTACGACTATGGCGGCCGGCCGGCGGTGGATCTCTTCCGGGAGCGGGACGTGAAGCTGCTCAAGCTGAAGCGGGCGCTCAGGGCCATCGAGGAGGGCGAAGCCGATGCTGCAGGCTGATCTCAATGGCAGGACGGCCATCGTCACCGGCGGGGCGTCCGGCATCGGGCTCGCCTGCGTCGCGCTGCTCGCCCGCAGCGGCGCCAAGGTCGCCCTCAACCACCTGCCCGACGACCCGGACGGCCCGAAGCAGATTGCGGCCCTGACCGGCGAAGGCCTCGACGTGATCGCGGCGCCCGGCAGCGTCGCCGTGCCCGGCGAGGCCGAGGCCATGATCGAGACCGCCATCGCGGGCCTCGGCGGCCGGCTCGACTATCTGGTGAACAACGCCGGCACGCCGGTGAC
>JAKSBI010000091.1 GCA_022361215.1 Hyphomicrobiales bacterium
CTGGAGACCCTGCAAGCCCTTGTGGAGACGGGAGCCAATGCGGATGTCCCGAACAATGACGACCTGACACCCTTGATGTTCGCGGCTGACCGCAATCGCCTGAAGTTTGTGAAGTTTCTGGTTTCGGCTGGCGCCGATCCGAGGGCGGCCGCAAAGGACGGCAGGACAGCGCTTTCCATCGCCCGAGAGCGGGGCCATGCGTTTCTGGAGCGGCAGCTTCGAGAGCGGTCACGACCAAGATAGGGCGGCAGCGCTGTACTGATGAGGTCTCTGCCGCCCGCCCGCGTTTCGACATCTGATTGTCTTAGAACGGACCGATGGAATACAGGCCATGACCGCTTTCCTGTTGCGATTGGGAGCGCTGTTCGGCGCCGACCTCGAAGTCGAGACGCCGCCACCCATGATGCCCGAGCTGCCGAGCCGCCTCTATCGCACCGCCGTGCGCCAGGTCTGCACGCAGTACAAGCCGGCGCCGGAGCGCGACCCGGAGGCGGATTTTCACGATTACCTCCGGTCGTGCTACCGGGAGGAAACGGCGCGGCTCGCGGCCCTCTCGGCTGAGGACGCAGACCACCCGGAGCGGATGCTGAGCCGTCACGCGCGGTTCGTCTTCGCGGCCGGGCTGTTCGCCTATGGTCACATCGAGGTGGCCGAGGACCTGCTCGACGGCCAGCCGCCGACAGGCGGCATCCGGAAGCTGGTCCTCGCGCTCAAGGCGCTGCTGCCACTGCCGGACGAGCTGGATCCGCTGCGTGATGCCGAGGCCGTGCGAGGCTGGCTGCGGGCCAACCGGGATTGGCTGGCCTGGGACGAGGCGCGCGGGGCTTATGCAATGTCCGATGGTCGTCGATGAGCCGGACGACCGGTTTTGGTCGGGTCGGAAGGCAGTTCCGGTTGATTTTTGCGAATGACCGAACAATAGTCGCCGCCCAGGATGGCTGGGCCGACTGTCCAGCATGAGATCAACGTTCGCTTTTGAGGGAGGTTGAATGTGAACTCCAGAGGTCCGCGCAGCGCATGTGCAGGGTTTCTGACGGCCATGTTCGCCGATATGCCGCAGAAGGAAGCTCCGGTCACGTCCGATCCGGCGACAGGAGCAGATGTCCGGGGCGGGTCCAAAAGCGAAAGACCGCGCGCACTCGGTCGCGCGGTGTCCTTATTCCAGCGTTAGACGATACGTCGACGTTCTCAACGGACCTCTTTTTGCCGTAGCGGGAGGGACGAGGATGGAAACGAATACTGGTCATTCGCTGAACTGCGTGGTTTCAACACGGAGCAGTCTCAGGCAACGGCTGGCATCGCTGCCGCCGGTTGCACCGGGACACCCGTCACGCTTTCCCGACCTGGATGTGCGCCGCGGTCCCGTCGCCGATGGGACCGCAGAAGCCTGCCGGGCCGGACCGGTTGTCGGCAATCGACAGTCTCCTGCGACCAGTTCCATAGCGTTCTCTCCTCCTACCGCACGAGGTCTTGCGGGACCGTGGCGTTCAGATCGAAGGGAGAACAGCTATGGCGATCCTCGTCGAAGCTGACAATTTGCACAAAGTCTTCGGTGCCATCACGGCCGTCGACGGCATCTCGCTGACCGCCGGCACCGGCGAGGTGCTGGGCTTTCTCGGTCCCAACGGGGCCGGCAAGTCGACCACCATGAAGATGATCACCGGCTTCCTGGAGCCCGACACGGGCACCAGCCGGGTCTGCGGCATCGACATGGCAAAAGAGCCGAAACGCGCCAAGCGCCATATCGGCTATCTGCCGGAGGGCGCGCCGGCCTATGGCGACATGACGCCTCGCAGCTTCCTGCGTTTCGTCGGCGAGATTAGAGGCTTGCGCGGCAAGGACCTGCAGGCGCGGGTGGATGAGGCCGCCGAAATGACCGGTCTCGGCTCGGTCATGCGCCAATCCATCGATACGCTCTCGAAAGGGTACAAGCGCCGGGTTGGACTGGCGCAGGCGATCCTGCACGATCCCGACGTCCTGATCATGGACGAGCCGACCGACGGGCTGGATCCCAACCAGAAGCATCATGTGCGCGAGCTCATCAAGGAGATGGCGAGCGACAAGGCGATCATCGTTTCCACGCACATCCTGGAGGAGGTCGAAGCCGTCTGCACGCGCGCTATCGTGATCGACAAGGGCCGGATCGTCGCCGACGGCACCGCGGACGAGCTGCAGCGCCGCATGCCCTACCACAACGCCGTGGCGATCCGGGTCGCCGTCGGCGTGGAAGGTGCGCTGCGCGCCGAGCTGGAGCAGCTCAGCGCGGTGGCCAAGGTCGAAGCCCTGGACAAGAGCAACGGCACCGTGCGCCTGCGTGCGCTGCCCAACAGCGACAAGCCCATCGCGGCCGACGTCGCGGCCATCGTGAAAAAGACGGAAGCCTCGATCGAGGAGATGATCGTCGAGCGTGGCCGTCTCGACGACGTCTTCCGTCAGATCACCACTTCGGACACGGGAACGGACCATGCGTAACATCCGGATCATCGCCAAGCGTGAGCTGGGAGCTTATTTCGGCACGCCGCTCGCTTATGTCTTCGTGGTCATCTTCGTCGCGCTCACCGGCGCCTTCGCCTTCTACGTCGGCAATTTCTTCCTGCGCGGCCAGGCCGACCTTCTGTCGTTCTTCAGCTATCACCCGTGGCTCTATCTGATGCTGGTGCCGGCTGTCGCCATGCGCTTATGGGCCGAGGAACGCAAGTCGGGCACGATCGAGCTGCTGATGACGCTGCCGGTGGCGCCTTGGGAGGCGATCGTCGGCAAATTCCTGGCGGCCTGGGCGTTCATCGGCGTCGCCCTGGCGCTGACCTTTCCCATGTGGATCACAGTCAACTTCCTGGGCAGCCCAGACAACGGCGTGATCGCGGCAAGCTATCTGGGCAGCTTGCTGATGGCGGGTGCCTTCCTCGCCATCGGCTCGTGCATCTCGGCGCTGACCAAGAACCAGGTCATCGCCTTCATCGTCGCCTCGGCCATTTGTTTCGTGTTCGTGATGAGCGGCCAGGAGCTCGTGCTCAATTCCTTCAGGAGCTGGGCGCCCGACTTCGTCGTGACGGCGGTGGCGTCCATGAGCTTTCTGACCCATTTCGACCAGGTTGCGAAGGGTGTCATCGATCTGCCCGACATCATCTTCTACGTCTCGCTGATCGCGTTCTGGCTGTTCGCCAACGCCATCGCCGTCGAGCTGAAAAAAGCGTCCTAGGGGAGAGGTCCATGAGTTGGTTTGGGAAACTCAATCGCACGACGCTGGCCTTAGGCAGCCTCATCATGGCGGGGATCATCCTCGTCTCCGTCAACCTGATCGCGAGCACTGCCCTCAGGCACGTCAAGGCGGACCTGACGGAGCAGCGGCTCTTTACCATCTCCGACGGCACGCGCGATGTTCTGAAGAGCATCGACGAGCCGATCCAGATTCGCGTCTACTACTCCAAGCCGTTGGGCGAGGCGGTGCCCTCCTACAGGAAGTATTTCGACAGGGTGCGCGCGCTCCTGACGCAGTATCGCGACATCTCGGACGGCAAGCTGGAGATCTCGTTCCTCGATCCCGAGCCGTTCTCGGACGCCGAGGACCGCGCCGTGGCCGCCGGGCTCAACGGTGTCCGGATCAATCGCGAGGGCGACCAGGGCTATTTCGGGCTGGTGGCCACCAACAGCACCGACAATGTGGAGAACATCGGCTTCTTCAACCCGCAGCGGGAACGCTATCTCGAGTACGACCTCACCAAGCTCGTGCACAAGCTTGCCAACCCGAAGAAGCGCGTTGTCGGGCTGATCAGCAGCCTGCCCATCGAGGGCGGCATGTCGCAACATCGCCAGCCCACGCCGGCCTGGACCCTCACGGAACAGATCCGGGACTTCTTCGAGCTGCGCAATCTCGGTCTCGAGATCGCGGAGATCCCCAAGGACGTCGACGTGGTGATGGTGGTCCAGCCCGACGGCATCGCCAAGGAGACGGTCTACGCCATCGACCAGTATGCGCTTGGCGGCGGTCAGGTCCTGGTCTTCGTCGATCCGGTCTCCGAGATTGGACGGCCCGGACCTCCGGGTATGGCAGGGGCCGACAAGGAGGGCCCGTTCCACAAGCTGCTGAAGGCCTGGGGGCTGACGTTCTCCGCTGACAAGGTCGCCGGCGATGTCACCCACGCCCGGCGCGTGCAGCTCGGGGGCGGCCCTCGGCCGGTGGTGACCGATTATGTCTCCTGGCTGGCGCTCGGGGCCGGCAACCTGAACGAGGGCGATGTGCTCTCCGCCGGGATCGAGCAGCTCAATGTCGCTTCGGCAGGCATTCTGGAGACGGTCGAAGGCGCCAAGACCACGGTCTCGCCGCTGATCTCGACCAGCACGCAGTCCATGGCCATCGAGGCGAGCAAGCTCCAGTTCAACCCGGATGCGGTCGCGCTGCTGCGGAGCTTTCAAGCCGGTGGCAAGCCGCTGATGCTGGCGGCCCGCGTGACGGGCGAGGCCGAGAGCGCCTTCCCGGACGGCGATCCGAAAGCGGCAGCCAAGACCGATGAGGCCAAGTCCACGAACGAGGCCAAGCCCGAGGAGAAAGCGGCACGGCCCGAGCCGGAGGCGGAAGCCAAGCCGGCGCATCGCAAGAGCGGGCGCATCAACGCGGTCGTGATCGCGGATTCCGACATGCTGCATGACCAGTTCTGGGTGAGCGTCCAGGATTTCTTCGGGCAGCGCATGATGATCCCGAACGCCCACAACGCCGCATTTGTCGTGAACGCGCTCGAGAACCTGTCCGGCGGCTCGGCGCTGGCCGCGTTGCGCGGGCGCGGCGTCGACGACCGGCCCTTCCAGCGTGTGAACGACATCAGGCGCGATGCCGAGCGGCGCTTCCGCGAGAAGGAGCAAGCCTTGCTCGCCAAGCTCAAGGATGTGCAGGCGCAGCTCAGCCAGATCGAGAGCAAGGGCGACAGCGCCAATGCCATCTTGAGCGACAAGGACAAGCGCGCCATCGAGCAGTTCCGCAGCGAGATGATCTCGGTGCGGCGCGAGCTGCGCGGGGTCAAGCATGCCCTGCGCAAGGACATCGACCGGCTCGACGGCACGCTCAAATTCGCCAACATCGCCGGCATTCCCCTGATCATCGGGTTCGGGGGACTTGCGGTGGCGTTCGCCTCGCGACGTCGACGGCGCGCCCGACGCTGAGCCGGAGGAAAGGAGATCGACAGATGACACCCAAGCTGTTTGCAGGTTTGACCGTCGCTGCCGGCGTCTCGCTGGCGGCAGCCGTGACGGTCTATGGCACGCATAATCAATGGTCCTCCGGATCGCTCAGCGGTGCGCCGGTCTTGCCCAAGCTTGCGGAGCGGGCCAACGACGTGGCCGCGATCGCCCTGCGTCAGGGCGAGAAGACGCTGACGCTCGAACGGCGGGATGGCGCCTGGACCCTGAAGGAGCGGAACGCCTATCTCGTCAGGGCCGAAGCCGTGCGGTCTCTGGTGGTGCGGCTGGCGCAGGCCCGCCTCGCCGAGAAGAAGACCCGTAAGGCGGACCGCTATCGGCTGCTCGAGTTGGAGGATCCGACGGACAAGGACGCCAAGTCGCGCCAGGTGCGCCTGCTCGGCGAGGACGGCAAGCTGATCGGTGAGCTGGTGTTGGGCGCCAAGCGCTATCAGGCGTTCGGCTCCGGCAAGGCCGGCAGCTATGTGCGCCTGCCGGGCGATGAGCAGACCTGGCTCGCGAACGCCGATGTCGACGTTTCGCTGGACGTCAAGGACTGGGTGGACCGCAGCGTTTTCAAGACGGACACGTCCGGCGTCAAGAGCGTGGTCCTGGCCCTGCCGGGCGAGCCGGCGTTCACGATCCGCCGCACTGAAGGCGCCAAGGGCGGCTTCGAGCTGGCCGACATGCCCGAGGGCAAGAAGCTGAAAGCCGGCGCGACCTTCAGCAGTGTTCCCGATGCCTTCGCCAGCATCGAGCTGGAGGATCTGCGCAAGCTGGCCGAGACGCCCGTCGGCCCGAAGGTCAGCGTCGCCACGTTCGAGACGCAGAAGGGCCTGACCGTGACGTTCCGCATGCGCAAGGAAGGCAACGACCATTGGCTCTCCCTCAGCGCTACCGGAATCGGCGACGCCAAGAAAACGGCGCAAGACCTGAAGCAGCGCGCCGAGGGGTGGGAGTTCAAGATTCCGTCCTGGAAGGCGCAGGCGCTGTTCAAGAGAAAGTCGGAGTTTTTCGAGACCAGTTGACGGTTGAGCGGCCGCACGCCGGCAATTTGCGGCACGGTCTGCCGCATTTGAAGGCAGCCCCGGTTGATTTTTCCCCTTTGCCGCACAATAGTCTGTGGCAAAAGAGGCCAGGGCCAGTGGCTCGGCAAGAGGCCAACGGACACACTCGGAACAAGGTGAACGTGTTCTCCAGGGGTCTGCACATTGCATGTGCGGCGTTGCTGACGGTTACGGTCGGTCTCGGCCTGTCCGCGGAGGCGTACGCGCAGTTCAAGACCAAGGCGAAATACGCCATCCTGGTCGACGTTGACACCAATTCGGTCCTGTTCGAGAAGGACGCGGACGAGCTGATGCCGCCGGCGAGCATGAGCAAGCTCATGACGCTGGCCATGATCTTCCGGGCCCTGAAGGATGGACGGCTCTCGCTCGACGACGAGTTCACCGTCAGCGTCAACGCCTGGCGCACGGGCGGAGCGCCCTCGGGCACCTCGGCCATGTTCGCGCCGCTCAACACGTCCGTGACGCTGAACGATCTCCTGCAGGGCATCATCGTACAGTCGGGCAACGACGCCAGCATCATCGTGGCCGAGGGCATGTCGGGCACGGAGGAGGAATTCTCCGAGCTGATGACGAAATACGCCCGGAAGATCGGCCTGAAGAAGTCGACCTTCCGGAACTCGACCGGCCTGCCGCATCCTGATCATCTGATGACCGCCCGGGACCTTGCCACCCTGTCCATTTATCTGATCAAGGAATTCCCCGACTTCTATCCCATGTTCAAGCAGAGGGAGTTCAAGTACCGGCGGCACAGGTTCTACAACCGCAACCCGTTGGTGTTTTCGGGATTCGCGGACGGATTGAAGACCGGCTTCATCTCCGCCTCGGGCTACGGCATCACCGCGTCCGCCACCAGCCGGGGTCAGCGCCTGGTGGCGGTGGTCAACGGCCTGAAGACCAAGCGCGAACGTCAGTCGGAGGCGCGCAAGCTGCTCGAATGGGGCTTCCGCAGCTTCAAGCAGTGGAAGCTCTTCGACGCCAACGAGACCGTGGGCGAGGCGCTGGTCTGGGGCGGCGAGAAGCGCTATGTGCCGCTGGTCGGCAAGGGCGACGTGCATATCCTGCTGCCGCGCACCTCGAACCGGAGAATCAGGGCGTCGATCGTCTACCAGGGGCCGTTGAAGCCGCCCATCAAGAAGGGCGACCAGGTGGCGATCCTGCGGGTGGTGACGCCCCAGCAGACGACCAACGAGGTGCCCCTTTACGCGGCCGAGGACATCGGCAGCAGCGGCATCGTGAAGCGGGGGCTCGAATCCCTGCTGCACCTCGCGTTTGGCTGGATCCTGTAGGTGGGCGGGGCGGGGAACGTCCCGCGTCGATCTCGGACGGGCTCGCCTTCGGGCGACGAAATGGCGATGGCCACAGGCAAGTTCATCACGCTCGAAGGCGGCGAGGGGGCCGGCAAGTCGACCCAGGCAGGAATTCTTTCCGGCCGCCTCCGGCAGACGAGCCATGAGACCTTGCTGACCCGCGAGCCCGGTGGCTCGGAGAAGGCGGAGGAGATCCGCAAGGCGATCCTCGAAGGCAAGGCCAAGGACTACGGGCCGTTCGCCGAGGCGCTGCTGTTCTCGGTGGCGCGGGAGGACCATCTGGAGAAGACCATCCGGCCGGCGCTGGAGCGTGGCGTCTGGGTGATCTGCGACCGGTTCGCCGATTCGACGCGGGCCTATCAGGGCGTCTCCGGGCTGCGCTCCGACGTCATCGACGTACTCGAGCGCCTGATCGTGGCCGATACGAGGCCGGACCTCACGATCGTTCTCGACCTGCCGGCGGAGGAGGGCCTGAAGCGCGCCGAGGCGCGGGCCGCCGAGGCCGGCGATGGGGCGCCGCCGGACCGCTACGAGGCCATGGACCGGGCTTTTCATGAGGAGTTGCGCCACGCCTTCCTGGCGATCGCGGAGAAGGCCGCCGACCGCTGCACGGTGGTGAACGCGCAGCAGTCCGAGTCGGCGGTCGCCGAAGACATCTGGGAGGCCGTCGTCCGGCGGCTCGATCCATGACCGCGTCCGAGCCGGAGGAGGGCCGCTTCCTGGACCCGGACCGGCTGAACGGCTTTCCGCACCCCCGCGAGACCCACCGCCTGGTCGGGCAGGAAGAGGCCGAGCGCACGCTGCTCCAGGCCTTTGCCACCGGGCGCATGCATCATGCCTGGCTGTTGGCGGGTCCCGAGGGCATCGGCAAGGCGACGCTCGCCTACCGGTTCGCGCGATTCGTTCTGGCGAACCCCGACGGCCCGCCGGACCGGAGCCCGGATCTCACCCTGGCCGAGACGAGCCCGGTGGCGGCGCAGGTCGCGGCCCTGTCCCATCCGGGCCTGCTGGTGCTGCAGCGGCCATGGCAGGACCAGGCCAAGCGTTACGCCACGGCCATCACGGTCGCCGAGGTGCGGCGTCTGAGAGCTTTTCTCGGCCGCACCGCCGAGGGGGGGCAGTGGCGCGTGGTCATCGTGGACCGGGCCGACGAGCTCAACGTCAGTGCTGCCAACGCGCTTCTGAAGAACCTGGAAGAGCCGCCGGCGCGGACCGTCTTTCTGCTGGTTGCCTCGGCCCCGGGGCGCCTGCCGGTGACGGTGCGCTCCCGCTGCCGCGCGCTGCGCCTGCGGCCGCTCGCGCCCGACGCGCTGGCCGACGCGGTGCGCGCCCTGGTTGAGGCCGACGCGGCCGAGCTGGCATCCGCGGCGGCGCTCGCGCAGGGCAGCGTGCGGCACGCGCTGGAGCTCTACGCCAATGACGGCATCGAGATCTACCGCCGGCTGCTGGACGTGCTGCGCAAGCTGCCGCGGGCTGACCACGGCGCCGTCCATGCGCTCGCCGACGCCGTCACGGTCCGCGGCGCGGACGACAAGTTCGAGCTGTTGCACACGCTTCTCGGGGACGCCTTGGCGCGGCTGGTGCGTCAGGCCGCCACCGGCACCGGAGCCATCGGCGAAGAGACGGATTTGGCGGCCCGGCTCATCCGCCCCCAGAGGCTTGCGCCCTGGGCGGAGCTGTGGGAAACAGTGACCCGCGCGAAAGCGGACGCGTTCGCTCTCAATCTCGACCGCAAAAACCTGATCCTGGGAACCTTCTTCCGGCTCGAGGAAACCGCCCGATCCACAGCGTCTGAAGCGTGAGATCCGCGGGGCGTCGGGTCTTCAGAAGAGCTGAAGCTTCGAGTTCGGAATGACGGACAAACCGCCTTTCTATATCACCACCGCCATCTCCTATCCGAATGGCGCGCCCCATATCGGCCAGGCCTACGAGGCCATCGCCACGGACGCGCTGGCGCGCTTCAAGCGGCTCGACGGCTACGACGTGTTCTTTCTGACCGGCACCGACGAGCACGGCATCAAGATGCTGCACACGGCCCGCGCCGAGGGCCTGACCGCGGCCGAGCTTGCCGACCGCAACACGCCACGCTTCATGGAGATGGTGAAGGTCCTGAACTGCTCCCATGACGACTTCATCCGCACCCGGGAGGAGCGGCACGTACGCGCCTCCACCGAGATCTGGAAGCGTATGGAGGCCAATGGCGACATCTATCTAGACACCTATTCCGGCTGGTACTCGGTGCGCGACGAGGCTTATTACGACGAGAGCGAGCTGACCACGGCCGAGGACGGCAGCAAGATCTCGCCCCAGGGCACGCCAGCCGAATGGGTCGAGGAGGAGAGCTACTTCTTCCGGCTCTCCAGCTACCAGGACAAGCTGCTCGCCCATTACGAGGCCCATCCCGATTTCATCGCGCCGGAGACCCGCCGCAACGAGGTGGTCAGCTTCGTCAAGGGCGGCCTCCAGGACCTCTCGGTGTCGCGCACCACGTTCGACTGGGGCATTCCGGTGCCCGGCAACGACCTGCACATCATGTATGTCTGGGTCGACGCCCTGACCAACTACATCACGGGTGTGGGCTTCCCGGACGAGGACGCGCCTTCGTTCCAGAGATATTGGCCCGCCGACATCCACATCATCGGCAAGGACATTGTCCGCTTCCATTC
>JAKSBI010000344.1 GCA_022361215.1 Hyphomicrobiales bacterium
CGATCGAGAAAGACCGGCGACCGCGACCTTCCCCGTCATTCCCGCGAAAGCGCAGTGGTGTCCGGAATTTGAGCGACGCCCATACCCAACCGTCGTCATTGCCGGGCTTGACCCGGCAATCCATGCCATTTGCCTCTCGATCTCGCTGAGGGGCCAGTGGAATGGATGCCCGGATCAGGTCCGGGCATGACGAAGAAGCGAGGGCCAGGAGACCACCCGAAATGCTGTCTGGTCGCAGCATTGCAGGCAAGAAACCAAGGCCGCGCCTGCCATTCAGATCCAAACGCTCCCAAAATCCCGGACAGTAGTGTGCTTTCGCAGGAATGACGGGTGAATGTCTTCGGCGCTCCGTCTGTCCAGACCGGCCCTATACGTCGGCAGACCCCTCCGGCCAGGCGAGCCAGGCGCGAGCCATCTCGATCTCGTCCGGCTCGAAATGCTCCACCTCGCAGGAGATGAAGGGGCGCAGCAGCGTCGACCAGAGGTTGACCCACTGCTTGTCGGAGACGACGGCGCATTTGCTGAAGTCGTTCAGGTGGCGCAGGCTGAACTTGAGGTCGTCCCAGAAGGCCGACGTCTCGATGCCTTGGAAATCGTTGACGATCTCCAGAATGCGGATCTTGCCGTGCCTGGCGATCAGGGCCTCGAGCTTGGCGGCGACATCGTCGAACTCCTCGCGCGTGATGCGCCCGTCGACGGTGATCTCCACGATGCCGGCGTCCGTGTCTTCCTTGTAGTCGAGCATAAGAGCTGCGCTCCGTGTTGTCGGTCTCGGCCGCGCACCATAGGGGGCGGCATCGCGAAGCGGCTTTGACCGAGATCACGAGGGCCGCCGCCGGCGCCTCAAGCCGACTCTTCGAAGAGCTCGCGGCCGATCAGCATGCGGCGGATCTCGCTGGTGCCGGCGCCGATCTCGTAGAGCTTGGCGTCGCGCAGGAGCCGGCCCGTGGGATACTCGTTGATGTAGCCGTTGCCGCCGAGCGCCTGCACCGCCTCGAGCGCCATCCAGGTGGCCTTCTCGGCGGCGTAGAGGATGGCGCCGGCGGCGTCCTTGCGGGCGGTCTCGCCGCGGTCGCAGGCCTGCGCCACCGCATAGACGTAGGCCTTGGCGGCGTTCATGGTGGTGTACATGTCGGCGAGCTTGCCCTGCATGAGCTGGAAGGTGCCGATGGGCTGGCCGAACTGCTCGCGCTCGTGGCAGTAGGGCACGACGATGTCCATGCAGGCCTGCATGATGCCCAGCGGCCCGGCGGCGAGCACGGCGCGCTCGTAGTCGAGGCCCGACATCAGCACGCGCACGCCCTTGCCGACCTCGCCCAGCACGTTCTCCTCCGGCACCTCGCAGTCCTGGAAGACCAGCTCGCAGGTGTCGGAGCCGCGCATGCCGAGCTTGTCCAGCTTCTGGGCCGTGGAGAAGCCCTCGAGATCCTTCTCGATGATGAAGGCGGTGATGCCCTTCGGGCCAGCCTCGGGATCGGTCTTGGCATAGACCACCAGGGTCTCGGCCTCGGGGCCGTTGGTGATCCACATCTTGTTGCCGTTGAGCACATAGCGGTCGCCGCGCTTCTCCGCGCGCAGCTTCATGGAGACCACGTCCGAGCCCGAGCCCGGCTCCGACATGGCGAGCGCGCCCACATGCTCGCCGGAGATCAGCTTGGGCAGGTAGCGGCGCTTCTGCTCCTCGGTGCCGTTGAGCTTGATCTGGTTGACGCAGAGATTGGAGTGCGCGCCGTAGGAGAGACCCACGGAGGCGGAGCCCCGGCTGATCTCCTCCATGGCCACGCAATGCTCCAGATAGCCCATGCCGGCGCCGCCGTGCGCCTCGTCGACCGTGATGCCATGCAGGCCGAGCGCGCCGATCTTGGGCCAGAGATCGCGCGGGAACCGGTTCGACCGGTCGATCTCCTCGGCGCGCGGCGCGATCTCGTCGGCGGTGAAGGAGCGCACCGTGTCGCGCAACATGTCGGCGGTCTCGCCGAGATTGAAGTTCAAGCTCGGAAAATCGTTGGGGATCATCTGCTTGTCCTGAAGCTATTCAGTTGAGCTGGGCCGTGCACGCTCGACGACAGCGCGCTCGTCCAAGCCATTGGGCAGCGTCCCGAACGTCAGCGACGGCGCACCGTCGAGACGCGAGGCGCAGAAGGCATCCGCGACGGCCGCGGGCGCGTGGCGGAGCAGCAGCGACGCCTGCAGAGCGAGCGTCAGCGCCTGCGCCAGCCGCCGGGCGTTGGCCTCCACGTCGTCGCGGCTCGCGAGCAGCGGCTCGACCTCCCGCGCCAGATAGGCGTCGAAGCGGGCGTCGGCGCCCGCGCCCGCGCGCGCCTCGGTCAGCAGCAGCTCGAGGGATTCGGGCTCGCGTGCGATGGCGCGCAGCACGTCGAGGGCGAGCACATTGCCGGACCCCTCCCAGATGCCGTTCAGCGGCGCCTCGCGGTAAAGCCTGGCCAGCAGGCCCGTCTCCACATAGCCGTTGCCGCCATGGCATTAGAGCGCCTCGGCGACGATCCAGGGCGTCCGCTTGCAGATCCAGTACTTGGCGCAGGCGACCGCGATGCGCGCGAACATGCGCTCGCCCTCGTCCCGC
>JAKSBI010000863.1 GCA_022361215.1 Hyphomicrobiales bacterium
CTGACGCCGCAGGAGCGGCGCATGACGGAGAGCATCGTGCGCGACACCGACATCGTCACGGCCGAGAGCGATGCGGAGGGGGTCTCGGACGATCTGACGGGCACGCGCTTCGAGACCGTCACGGTGGTGGACAATGCGGGCGACCTGCAGCAGCGCATCGACGCCGCGGGCGGCGACAGCCTGATCGTGGTCAAGGGCGACACCCATCAGGGCCCGATCGTGCTCGGCCCCGATCAGACCCTGCAGGGCGGCGGCTCCACCATCAGGGTGAGGGGCGTCGAATCGGGCGTGGTGGCAGACTTCACAGCGCCGGGCTCCAGGCCGTTCATCGAGCTGGCGCAGGATCAGGCCGTCCTGACGGTCGACCGGAACACCCATGTGGCCGGCGTCGGCATCCGCGGCGCGGGCTTGCTCTTGGGCTTCTTCGACAATGACGGCATCGTGTCCTTGGTGGACGGCATCTCCAACATCGCCATCACCGACACCACGATCACGGACGTGGGCGGCGATGGCATCCGATTCGGCAATGACCACAACAAGATCCTGATCTCCCGCACCACCATCTCCGATACTGATGCCGAGGGCATCAAATTCAACAACAACAACACGAACATCATCATTCGCAACGCCACCATCAACAATGCCGGCGCCGACGCCATCGATTTCGACGACAACAACAGCAATGTTCTGGTTCAGAATGTGACGGCCGATACCACAGCCAACGAAGCCATAGAGTTCGACAACAACAACACGAACATCATCATTCGCAACGCCACGATCAACAATGCCGGCTCCGACGCCATCGAGTTCGATAACAACAACAGCAATGTTCTGGTTCAGAACGTGACGGCAGATACCACAGGCAACGAAGGCATCGAGTTCCACAGCAACAACAGCAACATTAGAATCGTGGACAACGTGTTGACCAATATCGGCAACAGTACAGCCGCTAACGACGAGAATGCCATTCAACTGGATGACAACAATACGAACGTTGTGATATCTGGGAACACGATCAATGGCGCCGCAGGCAGTGCCTTCGACTTCGATGGCAACAACACGATCACCCTCGACAACAACATCGTCACCGGTGTCATCGCTGAGGACCTGCTCGAAGTGAACGTCGGCGGCAACAC
>JAKSBI010000682.1 GCA_022361215.1 Hyphomicrobiales bacterium
ATGCCGTCGACACGCCTGGCCGCGGCCGAAGCGCCGGCCGGGCTCGATGCCATCGCCGCGGCGGCCTCAAGCGTTGTTGGACACGGCGCCGCGCACTGGCGGGCGTGGCTCCCGACGCCGCGCGTGCCGGTGGTCAAGCTGACCTATCAGGACGCCGACGGCAGATCGGTCAGCCGCCATATCGAGCCGGCGACCAGCGCGCTGCTGCCGGACGTCGGAAGCTGGGGCGGTACCGGGTTCTTCTTCCCGTTTCATTACAGCCTGCATGTGAGCTGGATGAGGCTCGGCTACTGGCTCGTCGGACTGCTGGGCATGGCCATGCTCGTGCTGCTGGTCTCGGGCGTAGTGATCCATCGCAAGATCTTCGTCGACTTCTTCACCTTCCGGCCGGGCCGGCAGCTGCCGCGCAGCAGCCTCGACCTGCACAACCTGACGAGCATCGTGGCGCTCCCGTTCCATTTCGTCATGACGCTCTCGGGCCTGATCATCTTCTTCTCGGTGCTCTTCCCCGGCGTGGTCTCGATCGTCTATCAGGGCCAGTCGGACAGGTTCTCGAAGGAGGCTTATGGCGGCTTTCCGCGCGCCGCGGCTGGCGTCGAGGGCAGGCTGGCCTCGCTAGACGCCATGGCGGCGGAGGCTTCGCGGCTCTGGCAGGGCGGGCGGCCCTATTTCGTGCGGGTCTGGCATCCAGGCGACGCCAACAGCGTGGTCGAGATGCGCCGCTCCTTCGCCGACACCGTCACCATGACCCTCGACACCGTCTATTTCGACGGGCCGAGCGGCGCGGTGCTGCACAGCCATACGGCCAAGCCGGTGCTGTCGGTGCAGCGCTTCATCAGCGGCCTGCATTTCATTCAGTTCGAGCACTGGGCCCTGCGCTGGCTCTATTTCGGGCTCGGACTCTGCGGCTGCGTCATGATCGCGACGGGCTTCGTCTTCTGGCTGGCGACCCGCCGCAGGGCTCACGGGGCCGAGGGGCGCGCCGGCGTGCGGCTGGTCGAGGGCCTGACGGTCGGCTCCGTGGCCGGCATCCTTATCGCCACCCTCGCCTTCTTCGTCGCCAACCGGCTGCTGCCCCACGGCGCCACGTTTCTGGATTACGAGCGCTATGCCCTGGAGATCTGGGCCTTCGTGCTGGCCTGGCTGGCCAGCTTCGCCCATGCCTGGCTGCGGCCTCCATACGCCTGGGCCGAGCAGTGCTGGACCATCGCGAGCCTGGCCGTGCTGGCCGTCATCCTCAACGCCCTGACCACGGGCGACCATCTCGTACGCACGCTCTCCGAAGGCCAATGGGCCGTGGCCGGCATGGATCTGACGCTCGCAAGCGCCGCCGTGGCGGCGGCCCTGTCGGCACGGCGGCTGCGGCGGCGCGAGGACCGGACGGGGCACGCGTCCGGACCCGGCCCCACGCAGTCCACGCGGCAAGCGCATGTCTGACCCGGAGCTGCTGGCCGCGCTGCTCGGGGCCGCCTATCTCGGCTGTGCGGCGCTCGCCCTCAGTCAAAGACGGCACTGGCACGCCCTGACCGGCGGGACCGCACCAACGCCTTTGCAAGCGCTGCTGCTGCGCGGGCTCGGCAGCCTGGGGGTTGCACTCTCCCTGGTGCTGGCACTCGTCCGCGACGGGCCGAGCTTCGGCGCCATTCTCTGGGCCACGGCGCTGAGCGCAGCCGCGGCTGCCGTCGCCTTCACGCTGACCTGGCGCGCCCGGCAACCGGTGCCCCGCGCCGAAAAGGGCCGCCGATGAGATCGTGATGCGATCTGTCCATGTCATCGCGAAATCCGCCTTTTCTTGGATCTCCCGCCTGCACCTCCAAATCTCCCCTCGCAACCGCCAGTCTCGTTTTTCTAAAATTTGACCTTTATTCTTTTCTTCTCCTCCCCATCGCCCAGAAAACAAGACACAATGGACTATAAACACGTAAAAATATTCCATGCTTTGACTGGAAAACTGGAGCATTCGGATCGAATTGACTCTCCGATCACAGAACGACTTCCTCGCCATTTAAGCGATATTAAGATTTCCGGACTAGCCTCCGGTCCGGTTTGATTGAACTGTGGCGTGAACCCAAGGTTGGGGAGCAAGTGGATGGCGCGAGCCAAGTTTCACAAGTCGCAACGCGTGTTCGTCCAGCCGGTCGGCACCTGGGCACATATCGAGCGCGTCGTTCCCCAATGGGTGCGCGGCTGCGCCGAGCCGATCAAGGTGCTCTACGACTGCGGCATGGGCCGCGACTTCGCCGAGGAAGAGCTCGAGGAGGAGACGGCGGCGCTGCACCAGCACGGCGAGTTCAGCGGCAAGGTGCTGGAATGGCACGTGGTGCGCGGCCAGAACCGCTGGAAGTCGGCGGAGCAGTGCGGACATCATCCGTTCCCGGGCACCCATCCCGTCGTCGTGACCACAGAGCGCGAATGGGGCGGCTGGCGCGTTCCGGGCGCCGAATACGATCTCGCCCCCCACCGCATCGAGCTGCAGGCCCGCGTGATCTCGCGCGCGCCCATCCTGATGGCGCTTCTGCAGCGCCTGGTCGACTACGCCAACCAGGAGCCGGAAAATCTCGGTCACGGGCTCATGGAGCTGGCGCAGCTCTCGCAGCGCGTACTGGGCGAGCTGACCGAGACCGGCGACGCCGTGCCCAACGGCACGCCGGCCCAGGCGCCCCAGGCGCATGCGGCGGACCCGCACGGGCATGGCGCTGAGGCCGCACCCTACGATATCGCCACCCCCGGAAACGGCGCGGCCGAGCCCTCCTACGACGCTGCCTATGCCGGCAACGCCGCCGCGCCGACGGCGGCCGGGCCATAGGGCCGGTCGAAGCGATTTCGCGAGCGGCGCTCTTGGCTTTGCAGGCGCGGCCCTCTAAAGAGCGGAGCAAGAGTTCCGCCAGAGAGTGTGCCAGCCCATGGACGACCCCGCGCCTCAACCGATCTTCCTGAAGGACTATCGCCCGCCGGCGTTCCTGATCGACACCGTGCATCTCGACGTGGCACTGGCGCCGTCGGCGGCCACGGTCACCGCCCGGCTCGCGCTCCGGCGCAATCCCGCCGCCGCGGACGACAACGGCCCGCTGGTGCTCGACGGCGAGACCCTGGAGCTGAAGGCGGTGGCGATCGACGGCCGGGCGCTTGCGCCGGACGAATATAATGTGACGGACGAGACGCTGAGCATCGCCGAGGTGCCCGCGGGGTCGTTCGAGCTGGCAATCACCACGGTCTGCAACCCGGAGGCCAACAAGGCGCTGTCCGGCCTCTACCGCTCGGGCGCCATCTACTGCACCCAGTGCGAGCCCGAGGGGTTCCGCCGCATCACCTATTTCCTGGACCGGCCGGACGTGCTGGCGGTCTTCACCACGCGGATCGAGGCCGCCAAGGCGGACGCGCCGGTGCTGCTGGCGAACGGCAACCCGGTGGAGGCCGGGGACATCGCGGGCACGGACCGGCACTACGCGGTCTGGCACGACCCGCACCCGAAGCCCAGCTATCTGTTCGCCCTGGTCGGCGGCGATCTGGCCTGTGTCACGGACGACTTCACCACGGCCTCGGGGCGGCCGGTGGATTTGCGCATCTATGTGGAGCCGGGCAAAGGCGACCGCTGCGCCTGGGCCATGGAATCGCTGAAGCGCGCTATGCGCTGGGACGAGGAGCGCTTCGGCCGGGAATACGATCTCGACGTCTTCATGATCGTGGCCGTCTCCGACTTCAACATGGGGGCCATGGAGAACAAGGGCCTCAACGTCTTCAACGACAAGCTGGTGCTGGCGCGCCCGGACACGGCGACGGACGGCGACTACGCCGCCATCGAGGCCGTCATCGCGCACGAGTACTTCCACAACTGGTCCGGCAACCGGGTGACCTGCCGGGACTGGTTCCAGCTCTGCCTGAAGGAAGGCCTGACGGTGTTCCGGGACCAGGAGTTCACCGCCGACATGCGCTCGGCCGGGGTCAAGCGGATCAACGACGTGCGCATGCTGAAGACGCACCAGTTCCCCGAGGACGGCGGGCCGCTGGCGCACCCTGTCAGGCCCGATTCCTATATCGAGATCAACAACTTCTATACGGCGACCGTCTACGAGAAAGGCGCCGAGCTGTGCCGCATGATCCAGACCATCGTGGGGCGCGACGGCTTCCGGGCGGGGCTCGACCTCTATTTCGAGCGCCATGACGGCGACGCGGCGACGGTCGAGGACTTCGTCGCCGCCATGAGCGATGCCAACGACGCGGACCTCTCGGCCTTCATGACCTGGTACGAGCAGGCGGGCACGCCGGAGCTGGCCTGCTCGCTGAGCTACGATGCCGGCGCCAGGCTGGCGGAGATCAGCGTCGCCCAGGTGACCCCGCCGACGCCGGGCCAGCCGAAGAAGGCGCCGCTCTACGTCCCGCTGAAGATGGGCCTGATCAGCCAGAACGGCGACGACCTGCCGCTGCGGCTCGAAGGCGGCGACGAGGTGCGGGACGGCCTGCTGCATGTGCGCGAGCGCGAGCAGGTGTTCCGGTTCGTCGACGTGCCCTCGCGGCCCGTCGCCTCGCTGCTGCGCACGTTCTCCGCGCCCGTCAAGCTTACCGCCAATCTGGACGACGTCACCCTCGCGTTCCTGATGGCCCATGACGGCGACGCCTTCAACCGCTGGCAGGCCGGGCAGTCCTACGCCACCTCCGTGCTGATCGACATGGTCGGCGCCATCCGCGGTGGCGGCACCCCGCCCGACGGCCTGGCTTTCGCCAAGGCGCTCGGCGCCACGCTCGGGGACGGCGGCCTGGACCCGGCCTATCGGGCGGAGTTTCTCAAGCTGCCGAGCGAGTCGGACATCGCCCGCGAGATCAGCGAGGACGTGGACCCGGACGCGGTGCATGCGGCCGGCCGGCGGCTGAGAGCGACCGTCGGCGAGGCATTGCATGCGGATCTGGACCGGCTTTACGAAAGCTCGGCGCCGCCCGAGCCCTATTCGCCCGACGCCGAGAGCGCGGGACGGCGCGCCTTGCGCAACGTGGCGATGGGACTGATGGCGGCGACACGGGCGGCGGACGACGTGGCGCGCGTGGCGCGGCACTATGAGAGCGCCACCAACATGACCGACAAGATGGCGGCGCTCAGCGTGCTCACCCATATCGGCGGCGAGGCCCGCGAGCGCGCCTTCCACGACTTCTTCGAGACCTGGCGCGAGGACCATCTGGTCATCGACAAATGGTTCGCGCTGCAGGCGATGGCGGCGAAGCCCGAAACCGTGGACCGGGTGCGGGAGCTCCTCTCGCACCCGCTGTTCTCCCTGAAGACGCCCAACAAGGTGCGGGCCCTGATCGGCGCTTTCGCCAATCTGAACCCGGTGGCCTTCAACCGGTCCGACGGCGCCGGTTACGACCTCGTGGCTGAGGCGGGGCTGGAGATCGACCGCTTCAACCCGCAGATCGCGGCGCGCCTCTTCGGCGCCTTCAAGAGCTGGCGCATGCTGGAGGCCGAGCGCCGCTCCCGCGCCAAGGCGACGCTGGAGGATGTGGCCGGCCGCGAGGGGCTGTCGCGCGACACCTATGAGATCGTCTCCAAGACGCTAGGTGCCTCCGGCTGACGCGCGGCTGAGGCCGAGCGTCCAAGCCGCTGATCGCAAAGCCGTTTCCGTTGCTTTTTTCACATGTTCTCCACACGTTCTTCTAGACAAGAGAGTCCCGATTCGACTCAAATTAGAGGTGATTCGGAGATGCGGCACTTCTCCGAGAGGGATTGAAAAAGCAGATGTAAGGGGAATTGCATGGCGCGGTCGCGGTCCGCCCGTCCGGATGCTATTGCCTATCCGGCCGCTTTGGACAGCCCGGAAATCGGCAAGGCGGACGTCGCGCGTTTTCTCCTATCCGAGCACACCCTGCACCGGGTCATCCCCTATCTGACGGGACTGTTTCTCATTCTGGCGGTCGGCGGCGGCGCGAGCCATTTCCTCTACGGCAAGGAGATGGCGCTCGAAGAGGCGCGCATCCGCGCCGCCCTGATCGCCGATGCCGTCGCCGCCCGCTTCGCGCTCGCCTCCGGGCAGGATGCCGACCGCTGGCAGCAGGCACTGGCCGAGAGCCTGCCGGGCGGCGCCACCCTGGACAACCGCCGCGTGCTGATCGCGGACGACAGCGGCATCATTCGCGCCACCGCGCCCCTGGTCGGGCAACTGGTCGGCCAGCCGATGCTACGCATCCTGGGCGCGGAGCAGCCCGTGACCACCTTCGGCGCACAGGCCGGCGTCCAGCTCGTGCATCTCGCCGACGGCCGCGAGGCCCTGGTGACGGTCCGCAATCTGGGCCGGCCCGCCGCCCAACTCGCCCTGCTGCAGCCGGTCGACGCCGCGCTCGGCGGCTGGTGGCGCGAGGTGGTCTTCGACACCACGATCTTCGCGACCATGGCCCTGTTGCTGCTTCTGATCGGCCGCGCCTTCTTCTGGCTGTTCGAGCGCAACGCGCTGCTGGAGACCGAGGCGGCGGCCTTCAGGGAGCGGGTCGACGACACGCTGGGCGCCGCCGCCAGCGGCCTGTGGGACTGGAACGTCGCGCGCGGGCACGTTCGCTGGTCGGACTCCATGCTCGCGCTGGTGGGCCGGGACGGCCCCGACACCATCGTCCCGTTCCGCGAGGTCGCCAAGGCCCTGCACCCGGACGACGACCTCTATGGGGCGGTCGAGCGCCTGGTGCGCGGCGAGACCGATCGCTTCGACGAGTCCGTCCGGATCCGGCACCAGGACGGCAGCTGGGTGCGCCTCAGGCTGAAGGGCGTGCTCAGCCGCGACGCGGACGGCGGCGAGCCGCACCTGATCGCGCTCGCGGCACCGGCAGAGCCCCAGGCCGCCGCACCGGCCACGGACGACAAAGCCCACGCCCGCCTGCGCGACGCCATCGAGACCATCTCCGAGGCTTTCGTGCTGTGGGACGCGGAGAACCGCCTGGTCATCTGCAACAGCAAATACCGCCAGTTCCACAAGCTGCCCGAGGACATCGTCGAGCCGGGCATGGCCTACGAGGACGTCATCGCCGCGGCCAGCGAGCCGGTGGTGCGCACCCGCATCACCGTCGCCGACAACGACGACCGCGACGCCCACACCTACGAGGCCCAGCTCGAGGACGGCCGCTGGCTGCACATCAACGAGCGCCGCACCAAGGACGGCGGCTATGTCAGCGTCGGGACCGACATCACCAACCTGAAGACCAGCCAGCAGCGCCTGTTCGAGAACGAGAAGGAGCTGAAGGCGACGGTGGCGGACCTGCGCGCCTCCCGGCGCGAGCTGGAGCAGCAGAAGCAACAGCTCGTGGACCTGGCCGAGAAATACGCGCTCGAGAAGAACCGGGCCGAGGCCGGCAACCGCACCAAGTCCGAGTTCCTCGCCAATATCAGCCACGAGCTGCGCACACCGCTGAACGCGGTGATCGGCTTCTCGGAGGTCATGCAGAACGAGCTCTTCGGCCCGATGGGCAACGACAAGTACGAGGAGTATGCCCGCGACATCCACGAGAGCGGCAAGTACCTGCTCGAGGTCATCAACGACATCCTCGACATGTCGAAGATCGAGGCCGGGCGGATCAACCTCAGGGTCGAGCCGTTCGACCTGGACGAGATCGTCGAGGAGAGCCTGCGCGTGGTGGCCCAGGCGGCGGGGGAGCGCAACATCGAGCTCGAACGGGACGGCATCGGATCGCTCAAGGTGCAGGCCGACAAGCGGGCGCTGAAGCAGGTGCTGCTGAACCTGCTCTCGAACGCCGTCAAATTCACGCCCGACGGTGGCACCGTCACCGTCAAGCTCACCGGCGAGGACAAGAGCCGCGCCCGCATCGCCATCTCCGATACCGGCGTCGGCATCCCGCAGGCGGAGCTCGGCAAGCTCGGCCGGCCCTTCGAGCAGGTCGAGAACCAGTTCTCGAAGAGCCACAAGGGCAGCGGCCTCGGCCTCGCCATCTCCCGCTCCCTGATCGAGATGCATGGCGGCTATCTGGACATCTCCAGCGAGGAAGGCCAGGGCACGACCGTGACCTGCGTCGTGCCGCTCCGCCCGGTGCTCACCGGCACCGGCGGGATCGACGACGACCTGCTGAGGGGCGTCTAGCCACCCTCGCCTCAGCGGCTTCGCAGGGTGCGCTGCCGCGGCGTGGTCACGCGATATCGATAGACGGACCTCCGACGGTCGCCGCGCGACCGCGGCCGCCGGCGATCGCGGAACCGGTCGCGTGCCCCGAAGCGCGGGGCGTATGGATCGAAGGCCCGCCGGCCGTGGGGCGGGCGACCGGAACGGTCGCGGGACGTGCCGCGGCGGAGCCGGTCGGGACCATGCCCGAAGCGGGTGTCGAAGCGCGGACGGCGGAACTGGCCACGCCGGTGAACCCTGTCGTCTTTATCGAGCCAATGCGGGCGGTCGAGGCTGCGGATGCGGCCGGCACGGACGGCCCGGTCGATGCTCCGGCGGACGGACGCGATGTGCTTGTTGGAGAAACGCGCCACGCTCTCCGCGATGGTCGCGCTGTCGTGGGTCGCGCCGGCCTGTTGCGGCCAAGCCGCCAGGCTCAACGCCAACAGGCCCGCGATGCGAGCGAAACCGGTGGACCTCACCTCTGCCTCCATCACGATGGCATGCGGGGAACCGCCGTCCAGACTATGACATTTGCACGGTTTGCCAAGCGGAACAGGGACGTGTCGTTAACCGGACGGGCGCTCGTGCCCCGGCGAACGCAGGCCTCATGCGATGGGGCATCCGCCTCCTCTCTGACGAACGGCGCGGCAGGCTGCCCCTGGATCGGACTGCCTTTTGGGGCAGTAAGCCCGATCAATTCGGAGGCGTCGACCGCCCCTCCTTCGGGTACCATCGCTCGTCCGCGCCCGACCGGCCGCGCGGGCCGAAGCGCTTTCGCATGACGCTGCGCAGGAACCGCCGCCGCTCCTCGACGGTCAGGGTCTTCATCAGGTCCATGGCGAGCGCGCCCATGGCCTCGCGCATCTTCGCCTCGGCGCCGTGCATCTGATCCAGCCGCTGCTGCAGCAGATCGGCGTCGAACGGGTCCGCCTTGGCCGCCTCGAAGGCCGCATGGCGGGCCTGATGGGCCGCGCGCCGCAGGGGACGGAGCTCCGCACGGTGCCGCTTCAGAAGCGCCTCGGTCGTCTGGCGCCGGTCCTCCGGCAGCTCCTTTACGAGGCGCCGAACCGAAGACGCGAAGGCATGGTGGCGCACCATGCCCCAGCCCCCATGCCAATGCACCCAGAGCGCGCCGGCCACCAGCCCGACGAAGAGCAGGTTGAAGGCCAGCGAGACCACCAGCAGCACGCGCGGCCAGCGCCGCCGACGCGCGGGCCCTGGCGCCGCGTCGGATCGCAGGGCGTCGCTCACAACCGGCCCTCGTCATCGGACAGCCAGCCGCCCGACGGGCTGAAGATGTCCTCGCCATCCTCCACGCTCTGGCCAAGGGCCGCGAGCTGGAACGTACTCTGCAGAGTCGTATCGGCCAGGCCGGCAATGCCGAGATAGAGCCCGAGCGCGAAAGAGGCGGCCAGCAGCGCGAACGCCTGCCAGGATGATCGGCGGACCGGCTCGTGCCTCGCCGCATTGAGCGGGATGACCCGCGCCTCCCGGCTGCCGTCGCCCACGGCCGCGGCCACGATTGCGGCCTTGAGGGCGTCGGAGGCATGGCCCGAGGGCGCCTTCGCCAGCACTGCGTCGAGCGCCCTCGCCTCCTTCAGCAGGCGCGCGCCCGCCGCGTCCGACGCGGCGAACGCCAGCAGACGCTCCCGCTTCGCCTCGGGCCAGCGGCCCGCCTCGGCGCCATAGACGTCGAGCACCTGCTGGAGCTCGGCCAATCGGTTCGGATCCTGGGTCATCTCAGCCATCGTCAGTCTTCAAGAGTCCATCTCCGGCAGCAGGGCCTTCCACTGCTTTTCCAGCTTCGTCTTCAGCGTGCGTCGCGCCCGGGCCAAGAGCGACTCGACTGCCTCCACGCTCGCCTCCAGGAGCTCCGCCACCTCGGCCATGGACAGCCCCTCGTAATGAAACAGCACCAGAGCCAATCTCTGCCGCTCCGGCAAGTCCTGCAAGGCGCGGTCCATACGCACCTTCAGGTCCTCCTCCTCGACGCTGCGCTGCTGCTCCGGCGCCACGGCGCTGTCCGGCGGCTCGGACATCGTCGTCTCCTTGCGGCCGCGCAGCCGGTCGATGCTGAGGTTGACGGCGACCCGGTAGAGCCAGGTGCCGATCTTCGCCCGGCCCGGCTGCCATTTCTCGGCGTTGCGCCAGAGCCGCAGCATGGCCTCCTGCGCCACGTCCTCGGCCTCCGCGTCGTTTCCGAGAACGCGGCGGGCAGCGGCCAGCACCCGGTCAAGCTGCGCGTCGACCAGCGTGGAGAACGCGCGCGCATCGCCAGCCGCGATTCGCGCCATGAGCGCGTCATCGGCCGATGGCGTCTCGCGATCAGGGCTGCCGGACCGGGGTGCGATGGCCCGGTCCGGCTCGGCGTTCTCCGGTTGCACGCCAAGGTATCCTCAGTCGTTCGGTCGTGCCGCTCAGCGCATCTTATGGCGCATGAAAGGCGGCATCTCGTCCTTGCTTACCTTGCCGTCGTCGTTCAGGTCCAGCCAGGTGAAGCGTTCCTTCGCGAAACGGTCGAACTCGGCCTTGGTGACCTTGCCGTCGCGGTCCTTGTCGAAGCGCCGCACCAGCCGCTGGGTCATGCGCTCGACCCGCTCGCGCACCGCCTGCTCGATCTCGGCCTTGTCGACGACGCCGTCCGTGTTGCGGTCGAACCGGCCGAAGCGCTCGGCCCGCACGTCCTCCAGCTCCTTGACCGTGACGGCACCGTCCTTGTCCGCGTCGGCCCGCTTCAGCCAGCCCATGCCGCCGCCATGCATGCCGCGCCAGCCAGGACCGCCAAAGCCGCCATGATCCATCGCATGGCCGCGCACCGCATATGCCGCACCGGCCGTGACGATCAGAACCGCGCCCAAGGTCAGGCCCACGATTTTGATTGCTCGAACACCCATAAGTTACCTCCTTTTCGGCTGCCGCACTCACCTCGCGCGGCGTTTCACCCGCTGG
>JAKSBI010000437.1 GCA_022361215.1 Hyphomicrobiales bacterium
AAGGCGGACCAGCACACCGAGATCGGCAGCGACGCCTATAGCGGCGGCATCGTCCGCCCGGACATCGGCACGCTGCACCCGGCCGAGTATCACGCCGGGCTCCTGCGCGTGGCCCTGTCGTCGGGCGCCACGGTTCACGGGCAAACCGCCGTGCTCGGGATCGCGCGGGAGCGCGACGGCTTCACGGTCCGGACGGCGCGGGGCGACGTCAAGGCGCGCGACGTGATCGTCGGCACCAACGGCTACACGGACCGGAGCGATAGCTGGCTGCGCCGCCGCCTGGTGCCCGCCGCCAGCCGCATCATCGCGACCGAGCCCCTCTCCGAGAACCTCATGCGCCACCTCATTCCGAAGGGCCGCTCGATCGTGGAGACCCGCAAGCTCTACCGCTACTACCGCCCCTCCCCCGACGGCACGCGCCTGCTGCTCGGCGGCCGCGAGGCGGCGTTCTCGCGGGACCCGTCCGCCAACACCGCCCATGTCCGGCGCAGCCTCGCCGAGATCTTCCCCGAGCTGAAGGACGTTCGGCTGACCCATTCCTGGTCCGGCTACGTGGCCTTCAACCGGGACCAGCTCCCGCGGCTCTTCGAGCGGGACGGCATCCACTATGCGGCGGGCTATTGCGGCTCCGGCACGGTCTGGGCCCGCTGGCTCGGCATGAAGGCCGCCCTCAAGGTCCTGGGCGCCCCGGAGGCGAACACCGCGCTGGCCTGCGATCCGCCGAAGGCCGTGCCGCTCTACTGGGGCAAGCCCTGGTTCCTGCCCGCGGCCATGGCCTGGTTCGGCCTCCAGGACCGCTACGCCCTCGGCGACAAACGCCTGAGCTGAGGGCGTTGGGGCGGCGTTCCAGGGTCCTGAAACGCCGCCCGCGTTGCCTGCTATCCGCAGGCGAGCCGTCTCGGATCAGGCCAGATCGAAGCGATCGGCGTCCATCACCTTGGCCCAGGCCGCCACGAAGTCCTGCACGAACGCCTGCTGGCTGTCCTCGCAGCCATAGACCTCCGCGATGGCGCGGAGCTGGGAGTTGGAGCCGAAGACCAGGTCGACGCGGGTGCCGGTCCACTTCACGTCGCCGCTCGCCCGGTCGCGTCCCTCGAACACGTCGTCCGAGCCCGCGGCCGCCGTCCACTCCGTGCCCATGTCGAGCAGGTTCACGAAGAAGTCGTTGGTCAGCGTCTCCGGCCGGTCGGTGAAGACGCCGTGTTGGGTCTGGCCGTGATTGGCCCCCAGCACGCGCAGGCCGCCGACGAGAGCCGTCATCTCGGGCGCGGTCAGCGTCAGCAGTTGCGCCCGATCGACCAGCAGCTCCTCGGCCGACACGGCGTACTTGGTCTTCTGATAGTTGCGGAACCCGTCCGCGACCGGCTCCAGCACGGCGAAGGACTCCACGTCGGTCTGCTCCTGCGACGCATCCGTGCGGCCCGGCGTGAACGGCACGGTCACATCGTGACCGGCGGCCTTCGCGGCCTGCTCCACGGCTGCGCAGCCGCCGAGCACGATCACATCGGCGAGCGAGATCATCTTCCCGTTGGCCTGCGCCCCGTTGAACGCCTTTTGCACGCCCTCGAGGGTTTCGAGCACGCTCGCCAACTGGTCGGGCTGGTTGGCCTCCCAGTCCTTCTGGGGCGCGAGGCGGATGCGCGCCCCGTTCGCCCCGCCGCGCTTGTCGGAGCCGCGGAAGGTCGAGGCCGACGCCCAGGCGGTCGAGACGAGCTGGGAGACGGAAAGCCCCGATGCCAGGATCTGGCCCTTGAGGGCGGCGATGTCCTGCGCGTCGATCAGGTCATGGGTGGCGGCCGGGACCGGGTCCTGCCAGATCAGTTCCTCCTCGGGCACCAGCGCGCCGAGATAGCGCGCGCGGGGGCCCATGTCGCGATGCGTCAGCTTGTACCAGGCCCGGGCGAAGGCGTCCGCGAACTCGTCCGGGTTCGCGTGGAACCGCCTGGAGATCGGCTCGTAGATGGGGTCCATGCGCATGGCCATGTCGGCCGTGGTCATGATGGGCGCATGCCGCTTCGAGGGATCGTGGGCATCCGGCACCGTATCCGCGCCGGCGCCGTCCTTGGGCACCCACTGCCAGGCGCCGGCGGGGCTCTTCACCACTTCCCAGTCGTAGCCGAACAGGACGTCGAAATAGCCGTTGTCCCACTTGATCGGGTCGGTGGTCCATGCGCCTTCGATGCCGCTGGTGATCGTGTCGACGCCGATGCCGCTGCCGAAGCCGTTCTTCCAGCCCAGGCCCTGCTCCTCGATGGAGGCGCCCTCGGGCTCGGCGCCGACCAGCGCCGCATCGCCGGCGCCATGGGTCTTGCCGAAGGTGTGTCCGCCGGCGGTGAGCGCCACCGTCTCCTCGTCGTTCATCGCCATGCGCGCGAAGGTCTCGCGGATGTCCCGGCCCGAGGCCACCGGATCCGGTTCGCCGTTCGGGCCTTCCGGGTTCACGTAGATCAGGCCCATCTGCACGGCGCCGAGCGGGTTTTCGAGCTCCCGGTCGCCGCTGTAGCGCTTGTCGCCGAGCCAGGTGTCCTCGGCCCCCCAGTAGATGTCCTCTTCGGGCTCCCAGATGTCCGCGCGCCCGCCGGCGAAGCCGAAGGTCTTGCCGCCCATCGACTCGATGGCGCAGTTCCCGGCCAGGATCATCAGATCGGCCCAGGAGATCTTCCGGCCGTATTTCTGCTTGATCGGCCAGAGCAGCCGGCGCGCCTTGTCGAGGTTCGCGTTGTCGGGCCAGCTGTTGAGGGGCGCGAAGCGCTGCGTGCCGGACCCGGCGCCGCCGCGCCCGTCGCCGATACGATAGGTTCCCGCGCTGTGCCACGCCATGCGGATGAAGAGCGGCCCGTAATGGCCGTAATCCGCCGGCCACCAGGGCTGCGAGTCGGTCATCAGCGCATAGAGGTCCTTCCGCACCGCCTCCAGGTCGAGGCTCTTGAACGCCTCCGCATAGCTGAACGCCTCGCCCATGGGATCGGACAGGGAGGAGTTCTGGTGCAGGATCCTCAAATTCAGCTGGTTCGGCCACCAGTCCCGGTTCGACATGACCCCAAAAGTGGTGTGGCCGCCGCCCATCGCCGGGCACCCGCCTGCGTTCTCGCCAGTCACTGCATCCATATCTCTCTCCTGTCGTACTCTGCGTTTCTGCAACCTGTCCGGTCTAAGAAGACCATGCATTCCATGGACAGCGATCCGGCATCACAGCCCGCACGACCGCCGGCGCACCGATAAAGAGCGCGTCCCGCGGACCGTCCGGATCGCCATGGGTTTCTCTAGCAGTCATCGTCGCTCGGCGAAATCGGGCCAAAGGCACAGACCGTCCGGCAGTTCCGTTGGTCGGTGACTGACCCGCTGACACTGTCGCGAGGCAAGACGTCTGTGGCCCGAAATGCTCCCGGTATTCTCAAGTCATATGCTACCAAAGACGGTCTATCAGGTGAAATCGGATTGTGTGGTTGTAGAGATAAGATTTTCTGATGATGCGCTTGGCGCAACAGCAACGAGCCATATCCGGAGCCGGCGGCAAGCTCCCGGCGCTATCCGCCAAGGCCCGGACACCGCGGCGCTGGAGCCTGCGCCCGCGAAAACGGGTGCCGGACTGACGAAGACTCCGAACTGCGCCGGATCGGACCGCAGACGCCCTAACCAAGCTCCGCCTGCGCCGCCGCCGCGTCGACCGTCTCGGTGTTGATCCGCCGGAACTCCTCGCGCAACGACTGGTAGAACGCCTTGGCCAGGTTGGACAGCGAGCGGTGCGCGGGCGTCATGATCGAGGCGACGAAGGATATCGTGGGCTTGAAGGGCCTGAAGGCCAGCTCGGCATTGTCCTTCCGGTAGATCCGATAGGCCTCCGCGCTCAGGGGATCGACGATGGAATAGGCTTGCCCGGCCTCGACGAACGTGAAGAGCGGAATGAAGTACTGCGCCTGGAAGCGGAGGCTGAAGGCGCAGCCCGCTTTGCGGAAGGCCGCTTCCGTATTGATGTGCGACTCGTGGTCCGACTGGAGCGCGGCCATGGGCTTGCCGTCGAGATGCTCGACCGTGACCTCGGAGAGATTTGCCAGGGGATCGTCCTTGCGCATGGCGCAGAGACGGCATCCGAAGTGAAGCAGCTCGTGGTTCACCAGCGCGGAGTCGGGCGTTGCCGCGGAATGCATGTCGGCCAGGCCCACGTCATGCTGCTGGGTCGCCATCAGGTCCAGAACCTGCGGCGAGCTTCGGGTGATCAGGTTCACCCGCACGCCGCTGCGGCTCTCCACGAAGCGCCTGATCAGCTCCGGCACCAGGAACACCGACGGCCCCGGCATCGAGACGATGCTGATCTCGCCCTGCTCGAGATCGCGCAAGCTCTTCATGTTGCGCTCCAGCGTATTGATCCGGCTGAGCAAATCGCTGGCGCCCTCGAACAGGTAGTGAGCTTCGGGAACCGGGTGCAGCCGGCCTCCGCGCCGGGAGAACAGCTCGCAACTCAGGTCCTCTTCGAGGTTGGCGATCAAGGCGCTGATGGCCGGCTGGGTCCGGTAGAGGTTGCGCGCGGCCTCCGAGACGGAGCCCGTCAGCATGACCTCGCGAAAGGCACGGAGCTGCTTCAGGTTCATGGCGGTCGAGACCGATGTGGACGTTCGCCGCATGCTATAAAGCAAATTTATAGAAGTAAAGGAATTACGAATTTGTATTTATGTCAGGCGCTCCTAGGATGGGTCCGTTCCAGTAAATAGAGCGTCCTCTTCGTCCCGAACTCCGGGAGCGCGGCAGGACCGATCCAGTCAGGGGAGTGTCTTTCGTGATGAAACCTTTCAGTAAACTGCTCGGCGCGGCCTTGGCCGCCGCGGTGCTTGCCGCCCCGGCCGTCCAGGCCCAGGAGATGAAGTTCTTCCGTATCGGAACGGGCAGCGCCGGCGGCACCTATTTCCCGATCGGCGGCATCATCGCCAACGGGATCTCCAACCCGCCCGGCTCCAGGCCCTGCGACAAGGGCGGGAGCTGCGGCGTGCCGGGCCTGGTGGCTATCGCCCAGTCCACCAACGCCTCGGCCCACAACGTCACCGCCATCAATGCCGGGCAGATGGAAGCCGGCCTGACGGGCGCCGCCACGCTCTATTTCGCCTATCACGGCGAAGCCAAGTTCAAGGGCAAGCAGAAGCCGAAGCTGCGCATCATCGCCAACCTGTTCCCCGAGGACCTTCATCTCGTCCTGCCCAAGGGCAAGAAGCTGGCCTCGCTCAAGGACCTGAAGGGCAAGCGCGTCGGCATCGCCCAGGCGGGCTCGGGCACGCAGATCGCCGTCGAGCTGATGCTGAAGGAGCAGGGCATCACCCGCGACAACATCGACGAGGCCGAGCTGAACAACACGCAGAGCGCCGAGCGCATCGCCGACGGTCAGCTCGACGCCTATTTCTACGCGGCCGGCACGCCCGTGGCCGCCATGATCCAGCTCGACAACACCAAGGGCATGGACCTCTATTCCTTCTCCGATGCCGAGGTGAAGACGTCCAACAAGGCGGTGCCCTACTACACGCCGTCGAAGATCAAGGCCGGGACCTATCCGGGCGTCACCTACGACGTCAACACGCTCGCCGTGAACGGCATCCTGGCCAC
The DNA here is from genome assembly GCA_022361215.1 of Hyphomicrobiales bacterium. Taxonomy (GTDB): domain Bacteria; phylum Pseudomonadota; class Alphaproteobacteria; order Rhizobiales; family Methyloligellaceae; genus JAKSBI01. Next base: position 5,590 of record JAKSBI010000437.1, read on the forward strand.
CAGCTCGGATCAGCCCGAGGAGCTGATCTACCAGATCACCAAGGCGCTCTGGAACAAGAACACCCGCAAGCTGCTCGACAACGGGCACGCCAAGGGCAAGGTGATCACGCTGGAAACCGCGCTCTTGGGCCTGGACGGGCTCAACGTCCCGCTGCATCCGGGCGCGGAGAGATTCTACAAGGAAAAAGGCTTGATCAAATAGCCGACGGGGTCCTCCCGAGGCCCGCGCGACCGGCCGGCACGCCGGCCGGTCGCTTCTCGTCGCACTCGGGATTGAGCCGCGCGACTGCAAGGACGACGGAGCGACCTCCGTTCCGTCGCAACCGATCGGCGTGTCCGGCGGCAGATGAATTGGGGAGGAACGCAGATGACCCGCCAGACCGAGGACGCCGACAAGCTGGACGTCGAGGCTGCCGAGCGGCTCGAGAAGAAGTACGACACCGCCCTTGCCACCCGTGACAACGGCCCTGCCTTCGCGCGGGTGCTCTATGGCGTCTCCATCGTCTTCGCCCTCTATCACATCTGGACCGCCGGCTTCGGCACGCCGCCCGAGCACGAGCATATGGGCGTGCATCTGACCGGCCTGTTCATCCTGATCTTCGCCGGCTTCCCGCTCGTCCGCTCGCAAGGCACCCTCGAATACCGCCCCAACGCGCTGCTGCGCTGGTGCAACGTTCCGGCCTACGACTGGGTCTTCGCCATCCTCGGCGTCATGGCCTCGCTGTTTCTCGCCCTGTCGTGGAACGGCCTGACCGTCTTCGGCTACGAGATCTCGGAGCAGGCGCTGCGCCAGGGCGACCCCTCGGTGCCCGACATCATCCTGGGCACGGCGCTCGTGGCGCTGGTGCTGGAGATCGCCCGGCGCTCGCTCGGCTTCGTGCTGCCGCTCATCATCCTGGTCTTCATCGCCTATGCGCTGTTCGGGCCGCAGATGCCGTTTCAGATCCTGAAGCATCCGGGCGTCGACTGGCGGCAGTTCATCAACAACATGTACTTCCCCCAGGAGGGCATCTTCGGCGTCACCCTCTGGGTGGTCTCGACGGTGGTGTTCCATTTCGTGCTGTTCGGCGTCGTGGCCCAGCGCATGGGGCTCGGTCAGTTCTTCGTCGACAACGCCATGATCCTGGCGGGCCGGTATACCGGCGGGCCTGCGAAGGTGAGCGTCGTCTCCTCCGCCTTCTTCGGCACGATCTCGGGCTCCTCCATCGCCAATACGGTCTCGACCGGCTCGCTCACCATCCCGAACATGAAGCGGCTCGGCTATCCGGGCCATTTCGCCGGCGGCGTCGAGGCCGCCGCCAGCGCCGGCGGACAGATCACGCCGCCGATCATGGGCGCCGCCTCGTTCCTGATGGCCGAGTTCCTCCAGGTCCCCTACACCACCATCGTCATCGCCGCCGTGGTCCCGGCCGCCATGCACTATGTGGGCGTGATCTCGATCGTGCACTTCACCGCCAAGCGGCTCGGCCTAACGGGCTATCCCAAGGAGCAGCTTCCGCAGCTCGCCCGGGTCTGGCGCGAGGGCTGGCACACGGCCTTGCCGCTGCTCGCCCTGCTGATCGTCCTGTTCAGCGGCTACTCGCCGAACATGGCGGCCTTCATGGGCCTGATGCTCTGCATCGTGGTCGGCTTCACGTCCTTCCAGAAGCCCCTGACGCTGGTCATCCCCGGCGGTCTGATGACCTTCATTCTATGGAAGGCGTCGGACGGCGCGTTCTCGCCGACGCTGGCCGGCATTCTGGCGGCCTGCATCGTCATCGCGCTTATGCAGAAGCACGAGCGCCAGGATCTCTCGAAGCTCTTCGACAGCTTCCATGTGGGCGTCCAGTATGCGCTCGCGGTGGGTGCGGCCGCGGCTGCGGTGGGCATCGTGGTCGGC
>JAKSBI010000330.1 GCA_022361215.1 Hyphomicrobiales bacterium
ACCGGGCGCTCTACGAGCGCGGCCGGTCGCTGGCCAAGGCCGGGCGCTGCGGCACCTGCCACCTGCCCGACTTCTCCGGCCGCCAGCAGATGCCCCGCCTCGCCGGCCAGCGCGAGGACTACCTGGCCCAGACCCTGCGCGCCTACCGCGACCAGACCCGCGGCGGCGCCGACACCACCATGAACGACATCATGCGAGAGGCCGCGGACGGAGACATCGACGCGCTGGCACACTTTCTGTCGCGGCAGGTGCGCGGCGGCGGGTGAAAGCCTGGCCGGGCAGTCGTCCGGCGACGGGCCGGCACACATCCGATTCGATGGACTTCCCCTCCCCTTGACGGCAGGAGGAGGGGCTAGAGCCTGTCGCGATCATTCCGAGTCGCGCCATTGCTCCAGCTCTTCGTTGAAGCATGTCTTTTGTCCCGAAACCGGGATCCACTTTCGGGAGACATGCTTTAGGATCGCGCCTCCCGATCCAACCGCCCCCCTTCGCTTCCCATGTGGACTCCCGAGATTATCGCGCTCGTCACGGCAACGTTCCTGTTCGCCGGCATCGTCAAGGGCGTGGTGGGCATGGGACTGCCGCTGACGGTGCTGGGGCTCTTGACCGCCACGCTCGGCCTGAAGCAGGCCATCGTGCTGATGCTGGTGCCGGCGCTCGCCACCAATATCTGGCAGGGGCTGGTCGGCGGCGCCTTCCGGGAGATCGTCAGGCGGCTCTGGTCGCTGCTGCTCGCCTCCTGCGTCGGCATCTGGATCGGCGCCGGGCTGCTCGCCCGCGCGGACGCGCTGCTGCTCTCGGGGCTGCTCGGGGTGATGCTCTTCGCCTATTCGAGCTTCAGCCTGGCGACGCCGCAGATCCGGCCGCCAGGCCGCCTGGAGCCCTGGCTCTCGCCCCTCATGGGCGGGCTCGGCGGGCTCTCCTTCGGGCTCACCGGCACCTATATGGTGCCGGGCGTGCTCTACATCCAAGCGCTGGGCTTGAGCCGCGACGTGCTGGTGCAGACGCTCGGCATCGTCTTCGTGGTGATCACGGCCACGCTCAGCCTGTCGCTCTCGCGCCACGGCCTGCTGCCGCCGGAGATGGGGCTGATGTCGGCCTACGCCCTCCTGCCCACCGCCGCCGGCATGGTCATCGGCCAGCGCATCCGCAAGGGGCTGTCGGAGGCGCTGTTCCGCAGGCTCTTCTTCGTGGCGTTGTTGATCCTCGGAGCCTATCTTTCGGGGCGGGCGTTTTTGTAGGGTTTTTTCGGTTCGATCGAGCCTTCCCTCAAAACTCCGTCATTCCTGCGAAAGCAGGAATCCATTGGCATTGGCAGCGGAACGAAGGAGCCTGCGATGGCTCGCGACGGCCCCTGCTCGGGCCGATAGTTCTTGCCGGGCGGCAAGGTGGAATGGAGTCCCGCTTTCGCGGGAATGACGGGAGAGTGTTGCGGACCAACGGTCCTGTCCCGGCTTGGTGCCGGGCGTCCGCCCTGCTAGGCTGAGACATGCGACAGATTCTGGCCCTTTGCCTCGTCCTCTGCCTGTTTGTGCCGGCCGCTGGCGCCGAGGAAGCGGAGCGCGCGCAAGCCATTCGATCCGTGATCTCGGCGCAGATCGAGGCCTTCAAGCGCGACGACGGCGCGGTGGCCTTCTCCTATGCCTCGCCGGACATCCAGGTGAAGTTCCGCGACCCGAAGGCGTTCATGTCCATG
>JAKSBI010000677.1 GCA_022361215.1 Hyphomicrobiales bacterium
GCTCTACCGCCATGGCTGGGGCATCAACGGCCTGAAGGCGCTGCCCGACGCCGGCAAGCTGCTGTTCGGCGCCCTCAACGGCGAGGCCGGCGTGATCGACGTGGAGTCGGGCAAGGTCTCGACCGTGCTGGCGCCCCATGAGGGTCCGGTGCTGGCGCTGGCCGTGCGGCCCGACATCGGTCTGGCGGCCACGGGCGGCGCCGACGGCGTCGTCAATGTCTGGGCCACCGGCCGCTGGGCCCGGAAGCAGCGGCACGCCAACCCCTACGGGCCGATCTGGGGGCTCGCCTTCGCGCGCGACGGCAAGCGTCTCTACTATTCCGGCCTGGACGATTTCGTGACCGCCTGGCAGATGTCGCCGCGCAAGCCCTTCGAGGAGGTGGCGAGCCCCTATCCCCGGCGCTTTCAGGCGACCAAGGACATGTCGCTCGGCGAGCGGCAGTTCGCCCGCAAATGCAGCGTCTGCCACACCCTGAAGCCCGACGACGGCAACCGCGCCGGCCCGACGCTCTACAAGGTCTTCGGGCGCAGGGCCGGGTCGCTGCCGGGCTATCCCTATTCCGATGCCCTGAAGAAGTCTGATATCATCTGGACCGAGAAGACCATCGGACTCCTCTTCGACCATGGGCCACAGCAGGTCACGCCGGGAAGCAAGATGCCGCTGCAGCAGATCCTCGATCCCCGCAAGCGGAAGGCGCTCATCGCCTATCTGAAGACGGCGACCTCCGGCGAGGGCGAGCCGCAGGGCCGGCCCGAAGGCGAGTCCCCGCGTTCTACGGAGCAGTCGAAATGAAAGCATTCATCGCCAGCCTCGTGCTGATGGCCGCCATCACGGGCGCCGCGGCGGTCATCCTCGGCGGCCTCGACATGTCGGCCCAGGACGTCTTCTCGGCACCGGGCGGCGCCGTCCGGCTTTAGCGGCGGGCGGCTCAGGTTTCATCGTGACCCCACGGTGCTGGATGGCCGGGGCCCTGATCGGCCTGTCGGCATGCTTTCCGTCGGTCGCCGGCGCCGCGGCGCTGGACGGGGTGCTCCCCTCCGTGGTCAGCGTGCTGCCCGAATGGCCGCCGGACGTGAAGCGGTCGGAGGAGCCCGAGGGCAGCGGCGTCGCGGTCTTCGACGGCAAGACGATCGTCACGGCGCTGCACATCGTCGACCGCGCCCTCTCCATCCGCATCCGCACCTCCGAGGGGCGCATCCTGCCGGCCAGGCTCGCGGGCCTCGACCGGGCCACCGACCTCGCCATCCTGTCCCCGGAGACGCCGCTGCCGCCGATCGCGCTGGCGCGCGGAGACCCGGCGCTCGGCCAGCCGGTCTGCGCCGTCGGCAACGCCTTCGGCCTCGGCCTCTCGGTCACCTGCGGGGTGGTCTCCGGCGTGCACCGCGCCGGCATGGGCTTCAACGCCATCGAGGACTTCGTGCAGACCGACGCGGCCGTCAATCCGGGCGCCTCCGGCGGCGCGCTGGTCACCGAGGACGGCAAGCTGGTGGGCCTGCTCTCGGCCATCTTCACGAAGAAGTCGGATGCCAATATCGGCGTCAACTTCGCGGTCTCGGCCGCGCTCGTGGAGCGGGTCGCCAAGCGTCTGCGCGACGAGGGCCGTGTCATCTGGCCGGTGACCGGCCTGCGCCTCGTGGCGGCGCCGGATCGCGGCCGGACCGGGCGCATGGCGGCCCGCGTCAGGCTCGTAAAGGCCGGTTTCCCGGGCGCGAAGGCCGGGCTGAAGCCCGGCGATCTGATCGTGCGCGCAGGCGCCCGGCGCATCCGCAAGCCCGCGGACCTCACCAGCGCTATCGCCGGGCTCGCCCGCCCTGCGACTCTGTCCCTTCTTGTGGTTCGCGACGGCACGGAGCAAACAATCGAGCTTAAGCTGCCCGCGGGCCGCAACTGACCACCACTTGGGAGGACCGAATGTCGGACGAGCAATTCAACATGTCGATGAGGAAGTTCCTGAAGCAGGTCGGCGTGACCTCGCAGCAGAAGATCGAGGAGGTGGTGCGCGAGCGCAGCCTGGCCGGCAGCGGCAAGCTCAAGGTCAAGGTGGTCCTGACCGCCGAGGGCACAGACCTGAACCACGTGGTCGAGGGCGACATCGACCTGGGCTGAGTTCTGGAGCCCTGCCATTATCGACGGGAGCCATCCAGCTCTCTCTCTCGTCATTCTCGCGAAAGCGGGAATCCATTGGCCGCAGCAGCAAACGAAGGATTTGAAGGGTGTTGCGCGAGAGGTTCAAACCCGAGCCGATGGTCTCTGTCGCATGGCGATGTGGAATGGAGTCCTGCCTTCGCAGGAATGACGAAAGAAGGTGGCGCGTGGTGTCGCCAGCCTCTCGGGCGCCATGCGGGTCGCAGGCGACCCTTGGGTTGAGCTTTCCCTGTAAGACAGGCCTCTAGCCGATGCATATGCCGGACCCGACCTTCCCGCCCCTCCTGAAGGGCCACGACGTGCGCGGCGAGGCGCCGTTCGAGGTGGCCTGCGCGCGCGTGGGCGCGGGCGCGCTCGGGGCCGGCGACGTGGTCTGGAGCCGCAACGCCTCGCGCGTCGGGCTGGCCATCGTGCTGGAGCCCGAAGTGCCGCTGCAACGGGCGGTCGAGATGCTGCCGCTGGCGCTGGTGGCCGCCGGCGACTGCATCGGCGCGCTCACCCCGCCGCAGGTCGGCGTCAGCTTCACCTGGCCCGACGCGGTGCGGATCAACGGCGCAGAGGCCGGCCGGTTCCGTGTCGGCCTCGGGGGCGGCGAGGGGCCCGAGAGCGTCCCCGACTGGATGGTCGTCGGTCTCGATCTCAGGCACCTGAGGGAGCCCCACGATCCCGAGCCCGGCCACCGCCCGGATATCACCTGGCTCGGCGAGGAGGGCGGCGGAGAGATCACCCGCACCCAGGTCATCGAGTCCTATTGCCGGCATTTCCTCACCTGGATCAACACCTGGACCGACGACGGCTTCCGCCCGGTGCACGACGCCTGGCTGTTCCGCTGCCAGGCGCGGGACGAGCCGGGCGCCGCGCCCTGCAGCGACCCGGAGGTCGAGGGCACGTTCCTCGGCCTCGACGACAACGGCAACCTGCTGCTGAAGACGCCCTCGGGCGCCACCGAGGCGCTCTATCTGGCCGACCGGTTCGAGCGCCATCCGGCGCGGGAGCCCGCCTCATGAGCGCGCTGAAGGCCCTGAAGACCATCCGCTTCGACAGCTCCGACGACAATGTCTTCGAGACGGCGGCGACGCCGGAGGAATGGGCCGTCTCCGGCGCCTTCGCCTTCGCGGACCTGGCGCCCGAGGCGGTGACCGGCAAGCTCAAGCAGGCCTTCGCCAACGGCTTTCTCGGGCTCGGCTCGTTCGGGCGCTCGACCTTCGCCGTGGTGGCCGAGATCGACGAGGCGGAGCGGGCCGCCCTGGAGCGTCGCCTGGCGGCGCATTTCGTGGACCGCTACGGTGCCCCCGATACGCAGGCCGCGCTGCCGGCGGCCCGCGAGGAGATGGCCTTCGTGCTGGATCTGTGCCGCGAGCCTCTGATCAACACGGTCTTCACCGTGCGCCGGCATTTCGACGAGGACGGGCACATCCGCGAGGCCTTCCGCACCATTCAGGCGCCCTCGGCCGAGCCGAGCCATGCGCGCATCTGGAGCGTGGTCGAAGACGATGGGTGACTTCTGGAAATCGGCCGGCATGCACTTGGTCGAGGTGAACGCCGACGGCTGGCTCGACGTCACGCCCGACCTCTTGCGGGCCTATTACACGCGCCCCGAGATCCACCCCGTGGACACCTCCTGCGCGGAGGAGATCGAGCTCTTCGAGGACCTGATGGCCGATCCCTTGACGCAGGTGCCCGAGGAGCGGCTCGGGCGCCTGGCCGACAGGGACGCCGCCGACAACTACGCCGTGGTGCTCGCCTATCGCGACCTGCTGGCCGAGGCCGGCACGGTCGAGGGCGCCTATCTCCGGATGATGCGCGCCGGACAGGCGCAGGTCCCGCCGGTCTTCGTCGACCAGATGGTGCATCTGATCGTGCGCAACATCCTGAAGGCCTGCCACGACCCCATTCGGCTGCGCGCCGGGGAGATCTTCTTCCGCGAGCAGAACGTCAGCACCGACGACGGCCGCGTCATGCTGGCCGACGAGGAGATCGTCGAGATGTACGCCAAGAGCGGCGGCGCCGGCGGGCTCGGCCAGCTCCTGATCGACAGCGACACGCCGCTCCGCGAGGTACATCTCGATGTGCTCGACGAGGACAATAAGGACATCTATTGGGAGCGCTCCGACCGCTTCGACACGGTGGTCGACTTCCGCTTCACCCAGCCGGCGCTCGACGCCTTCGCCCGCGTCGTCGAGGCCTGGGTCGCCCATTTCCTCGGCATCGAGGTCCGGGTGCAGCCGCGCCAGTCGGTCGAGGACGAGCAGTGGAGCTGGCATATCGGCCTCGACAAGGAGGCCAACCGCATCCTCAACGCCCTCTACACGGGCGAGACCGTGCCGGTCGAGGATATCCAGCAGCTCATCGCGCTCTTCCGCATGGACATCGAGGACCGGAGCTCGGTCATCGAGACCATGCGCGGCAAGCCGGTCTACCTGGCGCTCGCCATGACCGACGCCAACCGCATCAAGATGAAGCCGCAGAACCTCCTGATGAACATGCCGCTGGTGGACGCGACTTAGCCCGATCCGGTCGAGCCGCGCCTTCCCACCCCTCATCCGGCATTGCCCGGCTTGACCGGGCAATCCAGTATCCACTGGAATGTGGTGTTGGGGCACCTTCGGTGCCAAATCCTCAAAGCGCGGTGGCTACTGGGTCCCCCGGTCAAGCCGGGGGACGACGGTCGTGAGAGCGCTGTTGACGGAACGACGCCTTTCGGTTCGCCCGCGAGGATAGCGGACCAGCAGCCCAGGCCGCGTCTCAGCTCTCCGGCGAGAGGCAGGACTTCATGGACTGGGCCATGTTCCGCATCAGGGTGAAGTAGAGCTCCGGCCCGTCCGTCAGGCCGGCGCCCACGGGGTCGAGCACGCCGGATTTCGCCCGGGTGCCCTCGGTCACGACCCTCACCAGCTTCGGCTCGAACTGCGGCTCGGCGAAGACGCAGGTGGCGCCGAGCTTTTTCACCTTGGCCTGGATGTCCGCGACCCGCCGCGCCCCCGGCAGCGTCTCGGGGCTGACCGTGATCGAGCCGGCCGCCGTCAGGCCGAAGCGCTTCTCGAAATACTGATAGGCGTCGTGAAAGACGATGAACGGGCGGCCCTTGACCGGCGCCAGGGTCTGGGCGAGCTCCTTTGTCAGGGCCTCCAGCCGCGTCTCCAGCGCCTTCGCGTTCGCCTTGTATTTCGACGCATTGGCGGGGTCGGCCGCGACCAGCGCCTCCTCGATCTCGTGCACCATGGCCTTGGCGTTCAGCGGATCGAGCCAGAGATGCATGTCGAAATCGCCATGCGCATGCCCTGCGTGGCCGTCGTGATCGTGCTTGGCTTCTTTCTTGTGTCCGTGATCGTGGTGGTCGTGCTTGGACTTCTTCTTGTGTCCGTGATCGTGGTGATCGTGTTTGGCCTTCTTCTTGTGACCGTGGTCGTCATGGTCGTGTTTCGCTGCTTTTTTCTTGTGGCCGTGCCCTTCATGGCCGTCGTCATGGGCCTCGAACGGGCCGCCCTCGCGGAACGGCAGCTTCGTCAGGCCGTGCGCGTCGTCGAGGGCGACCACCTTCGCCCCCTCGCCCAGCGTATCGATGGATTTCTCCAGGAACGTCTCCAAGTCCTCGCCGATCCAGAACACGACCTTGGCGTGCTCCAGGGCCTTGGCGTCCGACGGCTTCAGGCTGTAGGTGTGTGGCGAGGCGCCGCCCTTGACGATCAGGTGCGGTGTCGCCACGCCTTGCATGACGGCCGAAACCAGCGAATGCACCGGCTTGATCGAGGCCACGACGCCCTCGCGCTCGCCGGCCATGACCAGGCCCGAGGCGAGCGCTACCGCGGCTGCAAACGTCAAGGCTCCATAACCATAAACGCGCTTCATGTCTCACTCCAGGACTACCGCTCGCACCGACAAGTGCGTTCCATCGTCAATTGTGTAACGCTATAACGTTTAACCCAAAGGCAGACAAGATTTGATAAGGGTGGCGGTGTGAGCGAGGCGACGACACAAGGGACCGATTCGCTGATCGCCCTGAAAGGGGCCGGTGTGCGCCGCGGCGGGCGCTGGCTCGTGCGTGGCATCGACCTCACCGTCGCGCCGGGCGAGATCGTCACGCTGATCGGGCCGAACGGCTCCGGCAAGAGCACCGCGGCGAAGGTTGCGATCGGCCTGATCCGGCCCGATGAGGGCACGGTCGAGCGCTCCCCGGACCTCACCATCGGCTATGTGCCGCAAAAGCTCGAGATCGACCGGACGCTGCCGCTCACCGTCAAGCGGCTGATGACGATCTCGGCGCCCCAGCCGCGCGCGGCGATCGACGCGACGCTCGAGGCGGTCGGCATCCCCGATCTCGCCGAGGCGCAGGTCCAGCATCTGTCCGGCGGCGAGTTTCAGCGGGCGCTGCTGGCCCGGGCGCTGATCAACCGGCCGCGGCTGCTGGTGCTGGACGAGCCCGTGCAGGGCGTCGATTTCTCCGGCGAGCTGGCGCTCTACGACCTCATCGGCAAGATCCGGCGCGACACCGGCTGCGGTATCCTGCTGATCTCCCACGACCTGCATGTGGTGATGGCCGAGACCGACACCGTGATCTGCCTCAACGGCCATGTCTGCTGCACGGGCACGCCGGAATCCGTCGCCGAGAGCCCCGAATATGTCGCGCTGTTCGGCCCCCGCGCCGTCGAATCCCTGGCGATCTACCGTCATCACCACGATCACGTGCATCTGCCGGACGGCCGCGTCCGCCATGCCGACGGCTCCATCACCGATCACTGCCATCCGGGCGACGGGCATCACGACCGGCCGGCGCCCCGGCGCGAAGAGGCGGAGGCCCGCGATGCTCGATGATTTCCTGACCCGCGCGCTCCTGGCCGGGGTCGGCCTGGCGATCACGGTCGGCCCCTTGGGCTGCTTCGTGGTCTGGCGGCGCATGGCCTATTTCGGCGATACCATGTCCCACTCCGCGCTGCTCGGCGTCGCCCTGGCCTTTCTGCTGAACATCTCCGTGATGGCGGGGGTGTTCGCGGTTGCCGTTCTCGTGTCCCTGGCGCTCTTGGCGTTGCAGGACCGCCAGGCCCTGCCGACCGACGCGCTGCTCGGCATCCTGTCCCATTCGACCCTCGCCCTCGGGCTCGTCATCGTCGCCTTCATGACCTGGGTCCGGGTCGACCTGATGGCCTTTCTGTTCGGCGACATCCTGGCCGTGTCGCAGGCCGACATCGCCGTCATTTATATCGGCGGGGCCATCGTGCTCGGCCTGCTGGTGGCGATCTGGCGCCCGCTGCTGGCCGCCACCGTCAATGCCGAGCTGGCCCAGGCGGAGGGCCTGAACCCGCAGCGCTCGCGCCTGATCTTCATGCTGCTCATGGCC
>JAKSBI010000212.1 GCA_022361215.1 Hyphomicrobiales bacterium
ACCGAGACCAGCGGCGTCGATCTGCCGGAGGTCGAGGCGGACGGCTCGCGCCTCGGCGCGCTCGCACGGCGCGAGACCATCGGCTTGGCCGGGCTGACCGAGCCCGAGACCATGCGCCACTATGTGCGCCTCAGCCAGAAGAACTACGCCATCGACGCCGGCCTCTACCCGCTCAGCTCCTGCACCATGAAGCACAACTCGCGCCTGAACGAGAAGATGGCGCGGCTGCCGGGCTTCGGCGACGTGCATCCGCTGCAGCCGGAGCAGACCGTGCAGGGCGCGCTCGCCCTGATCGAGCGGCTCGCGGCCTGGCTGATGGAGCTGACGGGCACGGCCGCCGTCGCCATGTCGCCCAAGGCCGGCGCCCATGGCGAGCTCTGCGGCATGACGGCCATCAAGGCGGCGCACGCCGCCGCGGGCCGGCAGCGCTCCATCGTGCTGGTCCCTGAATCGGCCCACGGCACCAACCCGGCGACCGCGGCACTGCTCGGCTACAAGGTCGAGACCATCCCGGCCCGCGAGGACGGCACCGTGGCGGCCGAAGCCGTCAAGGACGCGCTCTCGGACGAGGTGGCCGGCATCATGCTGACCAATCCGAACACCTGCGGCCTGTTCGAGCCGGAGATCGTGGCCATCGCCGACGCCGTGCACGAGGCCGGCGCCTACTTCTATTGCGACGGCGCCAACTTCAACGCCATCGTCGGCAAGGCGCGGCCCGGCGACCTTGGCGTCGACTGCATGCACATCAACCTGCACAAGACCTTCTCGACGCCCCATGGCGGCGGCGGGCCGGGCTCCGGCCCGGTGGTCTTCTCCGAGGCGCTGGCCAAGTTCGCGCCGATCCCCTACGTGGTCCGGGAGGGCGATAGCCTGCGCCTGGTCGAGACCCTGGACGCGGCAGAGGACACCGATCCGTTCGGCCGCCTGACCGCCTTCCACGGGCAGATGGGCATGTTCGTGCGCGCCATGGCCTATATGGCGAGCCACGGCGCCGACGGCATGCGCCAGGCCTCCGAGGACGCGGTGCTCAACGCCAACTATGTGCGTGCTTGCCTCGGCGACCTCTTCACCCAGCCCTTCGGCGACCGCGTCTGCATGCACGAGGTGCTGTTCGACGACGCCTTCCTGAAGGACACCGGCGTCACCACCCTCGACTTCGCCAAGGCCATGATCGACGAGGGCTACCATCCGATGACCGTCTACTTCCCCCTGGTCGCCCACGGCGCCATGCTGGTGGAGCCGACGGAATCGGAGTCGAAGGCGAGCCTGGATCGGTTCATCGCCGTGATGCGCGACCTGGCCAAGGCCGCCAAGGCGGGCGAGGTAGAGCGCTTCCAGGGCGCGCCCCGCTACGCGCCCCGCAGGCGCCTCGACGAGACCCGCGCCGCGCGCCAGCCGGTGCTGCGCTGGACCGCCGCGGCGCCCGCCGAAGCGGCGGAGTAGGGATTTCAGCCGGCCCGGTTGAGCAGCCGGGCCTTGATGGTGCCCGGCAGGGCGCGGATCTCGGTGAGCACGTCCATGGGCGCCTCGACCGCGCCTTCGGCGTCGAGGACCACGTAGCCGATCTCGCCATGGGTCTGGTAGGTCTGGGTGGCGATGTTGATGCGGCGCCCGGCGAAGACCTCGTTCAGGCGTTGCAGCTCGCCGGGCAGGTTGCGCTGGACCTGGATGAAGCGCGTCACCGAGGGGGCCTTCGGGAGCTGCACCTGCGGGAAGTTGACGGTGCCGACGGTGGAGCCGACGTCGGAATACTCCACCAGCTTGCGCGCCACCTCGGCGCCGATGCGCTCCTGCGCCTCTTCCGTCGAGCCGCCCACATGGGGCGTGAGGATGACGTTGTCGAGACCGCGCAGCGGGCTCTCGAAGGTGCCGGCGTTGGAGCTCGGCTCGCGCGGGAAGACGTCGATGGCAGCACCCCCCAGATGCCCGTCCGTGAGCGCCGCGGCGAGCGCCTCCAGGTCCACGACCGTGCCGCGCGCGTTGTTGATCAGGAAGCTGCCCGGTTTCATGGCGCGGATCTCGTCCGCGCCGATCATGTCCTTGGTCTGCGGCGTCTCGGGCACGTGCAGGGTCACGACGTCGGCGCGGGCGAGCAGGTCGTGCAGGCTCTCCGCCGGCTCCACGTTGCCGTGCCGGAGCTTGTCCGTGTGGTCGTAGTAGATCACGCGCATGCCGATGGCCTCGGCCAGCACGGCGAGCTGGCTGCCGATGTTACCGTAGCCGACGATGCCGAGGGTCTTGCCGCGCACCTCGTAGCTGTCGATCGCCGTCTTCTGCCACGCGCCGGCATGGGCGGCCATGGACTTGGGGAAGGTGCGCCGGAACAGCATGACGATCTCGGCGATGGTCAGCTCGGCGACACTGCGCGTATTGGAGAAGGGGGCATTGAAGACCGGGATGCCCCGCGTCTGTGCCATGGTCAAATCGACCTGATTGGTGCCGACGGAGAAGCAGCCCACGGCCACGAGCTGGTCCGCGCCCTCGAGGATGTCCGAGGTCAGTCGGGTGCGGGAGCGGATGCCGAGCATGTGCACGCCCGCGAGCGCCTGTGGTAGCGCGTCCGGGTCCATGGCCTTTGCCTCGCGCCGGACATTGGTGTAACCGGCGTCGGTCAGCGCGGCCACCGCCGTCTCGGAGATGCCTTCGAGCAGCAGGATGCGGATCTGGGATTTCGGTCGAGAGAGGCCGTCGGTCATGGCTGGGGTGCGGTTTGGCTGTTGACAGGCCGCGGTCTGCCGCGCGGCGCACGCGACGTCAACCGGGAGATTGTCGCGGCTGCCGTTCTGGCGTGGGGTGTCACGGGCCCGCGGCTCGTCGGGCCGGTCCGGAGAAAGGAGATGGAAGATGGCGCATCGATCAGGCCGCCATGGCTGGGTGATGGCGATAGCGACGCTGGCCTTGTGCTGGTGCACGGGGACGGCGGGGGCGCAGGGCGCCGGCGCGGACAGGACACTCAAGATCGCAACCATAGAGCGGCAGCCCTTCGCCATGGCCGAGGGCGGCGACTACAGCGGCTTCAGCATCGAGCTCTGGCAGGCGTTGGCCCGGGAGCTCGGCGTGCGGACCGAGTTCGTGCTGGCCACGTCCTTCTCGGACATGCTGCGCCAAGTGCAGGCGGGCGAGGTGGACGCGGCAATCGCGAACATCTCGATCACGTCCGCCCGGGAAGCCGTCATGGACTTCTCGCAGCCGATCTTCGATGCCGGGCTGCAGGTGCTGGTCCGCGAGGGCGCCGGCACCAACGGCGTGGTTGCGGCGCTCTTCAACCTGCAGATCCTGGGCTGGCTGGCGACGGCCCTGGCGGTGCTGCTGGCCGCGGCCACGCTGATGTGGCTGTTCGAGCGGCGCATGCAGCCCTATTTCGAGTATCCCTATCGGGAAGGGCTCTGGCGCTCCTTCTGGTGGGCGCTCAACGTGGTGGTCAATGGCGGCTTCGAGGAGCGTATCCCGCGCTCCTGGCCCGGCCGGCTCTTCGCCGTCTGCCTGGTGATCGCCAGCCTGTTCCTGGTCTCCATCTTCGTCGCCAAGATCACGGCGACGCTCACGGTCGGCCAGCTCAGGTCGAATATCCAGGGCTACACCGATCTCTACAGCAAGCGCGTGGGGACCACCTCGGGCTCGACCTCCGCCGCGTTCCTCAAGTCCAAGTCGATCCGGTTCAAGGACTTTCCCGACACGGCTTCGATGTTCGAGGCGCTCGATGGCGGCGCGCTCGACGCGGTGGTCCACGACGCCCCGATCCTGGCCTACTACGCCGCCACCGAAGGCAAGGGCCGGGCGCGCACGGTCGGCACGATCTTCCGGCCGGAGAAATACGGCATTGCGCTCCCCCAGGGCAGCGCAATGCTGGAGCCGATCAACCGAAACCTGCTGCGCCTTCGGGAGAACGGCACCTATGGGGAGCTGATCGAGAGATGGTTTGGCGGGACGGATCAGTGATGGACGGCGCCGAGACTCAGTTGAGCTTGCCTTCGATGTCCTTGATGCTCTTATCGACAAGCTTGCCGCTGGCTGCGGGCGTCATCTTCTTGGCGATGACCGTCTCGGCGGCCGCGATGGCCACGTCGACGGCCGCCGCGCGGACCTCGCCCATGGCCTGCTCCTCGGCGCGGGCGATCTTCTCCTCCGCCAGCCGGGTGCGCCGCTCCAGCGACTCCGTCAGCGCCACGCGCGTCTCCTCGGCGAGGGCATCGGCCTCCTGCTTGGCCAGCCGCACGATCTCCTCCGCCTCTTTCTCCGCGTCGCGCTGCTTACGCTCGTACTCGGCGAGGATCGCCTGCGCTTCCTCGCGCAGCTTGCGCGCCTCTTCGAGCTCCAGGCGGATACTGTCCGCGCGCTTGTCGAGCGCATCCGTGACGATCTTCGGAATCTTGAAATAGAGGACCAGCCCGACGAAGCCGGCAAAGGAGACGGCGACCCAAAACTCCGGTGTGGAGAAAACCCACATGACCTGCTCCTTTAGCTGGACAGCGCCTTGCCGACGGCGTTTCCGACCTCGGCCTTGGTGACGCGGCCGCCGATCAGCCGCTTGACGATCTCGGTCGCCGTATCGGCGGCGACGTCGCTCACATGGGCGAGCGCCGCGGCCTTGGCGGCCTGGATGCGGGTCTCGGCCTCGGCGGTCTGGTCGGCGATCTGCTTCTCGACCTCGGCGCGTTCCTCGTCGATTTCGGCGGCGAGCTTGTCCCGCGCCTCCTGGGCGATGGTGTGCGCCTTGGCGCGTGCCTCGGCGATGGCCTGCTCGTAGGCCGCGATGGCGTCCTCGGTCTGTTTCTTGAGCTGCTCGGCCTTGTCCAGATCGCTGGCGATGCGGTCCCGGCGCTGCTCGATCACCGTGGCGATGCGCGGCAGGGCCACGCGCGCCATGATGAGGTAGAGCGCCGTGAACGTGATCGCGAGCCAGATGAGCTGCGGCGCAAAATCCTGGAAGTCTAGCTGTGGCATGTCACTCGCTCCGAACCGTGCTCATGCGCGTCTCATGGCCGGCGTGCACCCCGTGTCGAGGCGGCCCGGCATCGACGGAGCCGCCACCGGGGCGACGCCGCTCCTCGCTAAAATACGAAGAGGATGATCAGGGCGACCACGAGGCCGAAAAGGCCCGTCGCCTCGGCGAGCGCGAAGCCGAGAAGCAGGTTGGCGAACTGCCCCGGCGCTGCCGACGGGTTGCGCAGGGCCCCGGCCAGATAGTTGCCGAAGATCGTGCCGATGCCGATGCCGGCGCCGACGAGCGCGATCGACGCCAGCCCCGCGCCGATGAGTTTTGCTGCTGCTGGATCCATGATTGTTCTCCCTGAAACGGAACCCGTTGCGTGATGCTTGCGGTCAGTGATGCATGTGCAGTGCATCGTTGAGGTAGATGCACGTGAGGATTGCAAAGACGTAGGCCTGCAGGAAGGCCACCAGGATCTCCAGCCCGGTGAACGCCACCATAAAGGCGAGTGGCGCCCAGCCGCCCAGGACGCCGAGGCCGACGACGAAGCTGGCGAACACCTTCAGCATGGTGTGCCCGGCCATCATGTTGGCGAACAGCCGCACCGACAGGCTCAGCGGCCGCGTGAGATAGGAGATCACCTCGATGACCACCAGCAGCGGCAGCATGACCGCCGGCACGCCGGACGGCACGAAGAACTTCAGAAAGCCGATCCCGTGCTTGATGAAGCCGATCAGCGTGACGCCGAGAAACACGAAGGCGGCGAGCGCGAAGGTGACGGCGATGTGGCTCGTCACGGTGAAGGAGTAGGGGATCATGCCCAGCATGTTGCAGAACAGCACGAACATGAAGAGCGTGAAGATGAACGGGAAGTACTTCTGGCCCGCCGAGCCCACATTGTCGCGCACCATGTTGGCCACGAACTCGTAAGAGAGCTCCGCCACCGACTGGATGCGCGTCGGCACCAGCGCGCGCCCGCGCATGCCGCCGATGGTCAGGAAGGTGATCAGCGCCATGGCGATGACCATGAACAGCGATGAGTTGGTGAAGGATGCGTCCAGCCCGAAGATGTCCAGCCTGATCAGCCGCTGGATCTCGAACTGGTGCATGGGATCCGGCATGCCGGAGCCGCCGCCGTGCGCTCCATGCTGGGCCGCGTTGTCAGCTGCCACGAGCTGCCCCCGTTCATGGTTCCTCGGGCGGAGCGCCCGAGCTTGGTCGATTCCCGCCGGCGACGCCGGACTTGCGCTGCATCTCGTGCGCGGTGCGAATGACATTCAGGATGCCGGCGGCCGCGCCGAGAGCGAAAAACACGAGCATCAGGACAGGGGCGGTGCCCAGCCATCTGTCCAGTTGCCAGCCTATCAGGCCGCCAACGACAAGACCTGCGACAAGCTCCGTTGTGAGCCGGAAGGCGAGCCCCAGCGCGTTGCCGCGGCCATCCGCCTGGTTTCCGGTGGTCTCGCGCGTCTTGACGCTGCCAAGGCGGGCGTCCAGTTCCGCCAATCGGTCCTCGATCCGCTTGCTGTCGCCCGCGTCCGGTTCCGCGCGGCCTTTGCCGCTGTCGTTGGCTGACTGTGCCATGGCTGCGTCCCGCGCCGATGGAGCGTGTTCGGATCTCCCGCCGGGCCCTAGGACGCGCGCACCATAGTGTGGGGTCCAAAGGCTGTCAAGGAGTGGTGGAGACCATTTAAGATATTGAAATATATATATAAAACGAAAGTAGATATGCGACGTTTGGTGGCACGACCATGGCGTTGGCGCGCGTCAACGCTCCCCCCCGGCGGGGAGGGTGGCCCGCAGGGCCGGTTGGGGGTGTCGAAGGACCAACGAAAATCGCCATCGCTCGGGTCGTCTTGGCCCAGTTTGCCTGCGCCCCTGCGCTGTGTCCTCGTCTCGTTTTTTGCTTTCGTCACCCCACCCCTGGCCCCGCCCCGTCAAGGGGAGGGGAACACCGTCCGGGCATGGCTCTGAAGAGACGGCAGGGCGCTAGCCCGCCTCGCGGTAGCGCTCGGCGGTTTCGAGGTCTACGGAGACGAGCTGGCTGACGCCGCGCTCGGCCATGGTGACGCCGAACAGGCGGTCGACGCGCGCCATGGTCATGGGGTGGTGGGTGATGACCAGGAAACGGGTGTCCGTGGAGCGCGCCATCTCGTCCAGCAGGTTGCAGAAGCGCTCCACATTGGTGTCGTCCAGCGGCGCGTCCACCTCGTCGAGCACGCAGATCGGCGAGGGGTTGGTCAGGAACACCGCGAAGATCAGCGCCATGGCGGTCAGCGCCTTCTCGCCGCCGGAGAGCAGCGTCAGCACCTGAGGCTTCTTGCCCGGCGGCCGGGCCAGGATCTCCAGGCCCGATTGGAGCGGATCTTCCGACTCGATCAGCTGCAGCTCCGCCTTGCCGCCCCCGAAGAGCGTGACGAACAGCTTCTCGAAATGCGCGTTGACCTCGTCGAAGGCCTCGAGCAGCCGCTGGCGGCCTTCCCGGTTGAGGCTGGCGATGCCCTGCCGGAGGCGGGATATGGCCTGCACAAGGTCTTCCTGCTCGGTCTCCATCCCGCCAAGCTGCTCGGCCAGTTCCTCGGCCTCGTCCTCGGCGCGCAGATTGACGCCGCCGAGCCGTTCGCGCTCGGCCTTGAACTTGGCGAGACGCGCCTCGATGTCGGTCAGGCTCGGCAGCTCGGAGTCGGGCTCCAGGCCGGCGATCGCCAGGCAGTCCTCCGGCGCGCAGTCCAGCCGCTCGCGAATCATCCGGGCCTGCTCGCTGCGCCGTTCGCGCGCGGCCTCCAGCCGGGCCTCGACGCGGGCGCGGGTCTCGCGTGCCGTCGCCAGCGCCGATTGCATCTCCCTGAGCGCGCTCTCGCTGTCCCGGACCTGGCTGTCGGCCACGGCCAGGGCGTCGCTCGCCTTCTGCCGTGCCGCTTCCGCGTTGGCGATCTCGCTGAGCAGGCGGTTGCGGCGCTCCGCCACCTGGTCGGGCAGATCGGCCATGGAGGCCAGCTCTTCCCGCGTCTCGTCCTGGCGGGCGGCCAGCCGCTCGATCTGCTCCGCGGCGCTGCCGGTCCGGTTGGTCCAGCGCTCCCGGTCCTGTCCGATGGCCTGCAGGCGCTCGCGGCGCAGGCGCAGCTCGCGCTCGAGACCGTCGAGCGCGGCGCGCGCCTCGGTGTAGGCGGCGCGGGTCACGTTCACGGCTTCGCGCTGGCGCTCCAGCTCGGCTTCGAGCGCGTCGGCGGGGCCGAGATCGGCAAGGGCCGTCTCGGCCTCGTCGTGCTTCTCCCGGGCCTCCGCCAGGGCCTCGGCCGTGCGGGAACGGGCTTCGGTCAGGGCGCCCAGACGCTTGTTGGAGGCCTGCGCCGCGCGCTCGGCCTCGGCCAGGGCGTCCCGCGCCCG
>JAKSBI010000235.1 GCA_022361215.1 Hyphomicrobiales bacterium
CGATGCCGTTGACGTCGTCCTCGCGGTAATCTGCGACACCGACCGGGCGCTCTACGATGCGGCCAGCGCCGGCCTCGGAGACAAGCTGCGGCCAGCCGCGATCGGCGGGGCGACGCGGCAGGAGTCGGTCCGCGCCGGCCTTGAGGCGCTGGCACCGGCGGCGCCTGAGCGCGTGCTGATTCACGACGCGGCCCGTCCTTTCGTCGGCGCCGGTCTCATCTCCCGGGTGGTGCAGGCGCTCGATGATCACGACGCCGTGCTGCCGGCGCTCCCGGTGGCGGAGACGCTGAAGCGCGCAGACGACGGGCGGGTGACATCGACGGTCGACCGCACAGGGCTTTGGCTTGCACAGACCCCGCAAGGCTTCCGCTTCCAGACGATCCGCGACGCTCATGCAAAGGCAGCCGCCTCTGCGGGTACCGGCTTCACCGACGACGCCGCCATCGCCGAGTGGCACGGGGTCGAGGTGGCGATCGTCGATGGCGACAGGGCCAACACGAAGCTGACCACCATGGAGGACTTCAAGATGGCGGAACGGCTTCTCGCCGCCCCCGGTACCGCCGGGGAGTGGCGTACGGGGCATGGCTACGACGTGCATGTCTTCGCGAGCGGCGATCACGTCATGCTGTGCGGCGTGGCCGTGCCTCATGACCATACGCTGAAAGGCCATTCCGATGCCGATGTCGGGCTCCACGCCCTTACCGATGCGCTGCTCGGTGCCATCGGCGACGGCGACATCGGCACGCATTTCCCACCCTCGGACCCGCAATGGCGCGGGGCCGAATCCCACGTCTTCCTGCGCGATGCGGCCGCGCGGGTGCGTGCCCGTGGCGGCCGGATCTCGAACGTGGACGTCACGCTGATCTGCGAGCTGCCGAAGATCGGGCCCCACCGCGCGGCCATGCAGCAGCGCGTTGCGGAGGTCCTGGAGATCGCGCACGACAGGGTGAGCGTGAAGGCGACGACCACGGAAGGCCTCGGTTACACCGGCCGGCGCGAAGGCATCGCCGCGCAGGCCAGCGCTTGCGTCTGGTTGCCGGAAGGACATCGGAATGGACCAGGATCTGATTGAGGCGGCCGGGCGCCTGCTCGACCGCTGCCGGGCGGCTGGCGTGAAGCTTGCCACGGCCGAGTCCTGCACCGGCGGCCTGATTGCCGCCTATCTGACGGAGGTGCCGGGCTCGTCCGACGTGTTCGAGCGCGGCTTCGTGACGTACTCGAACAAGGCCAAGACCGCTTCTCTGGGCGTTCCGCTCGAGCTGCTGGAGCGGCATGGCGCCGTGAGCGAGGAGGTCGCGCGGGCCATGGCCGAGGGCGCCGTTGGCAGTTCCCCGGCAGATATCTCGGTGGCGGTCACGGGCGTTGCAGGCCCCGGCGGCGGCACGCCGGAAAAGCCGGTGGGGCTCGTTCACATGGCGGCCGGCCGACGTGGCGGTGCGACGGTTCACCGGGCCTGCCGCTTTGGCGACGTGGGGCGCGGCGAGATTCGGCGTCTGACGGTGGGCGAGGCCTTCGGGCTGATCGAGACGCTACTCTGACGCTTCCTCTTTCTCAGCCGTGAAACGGGCGAGGATGGCGGTCAGCACGTTCGAGTAATCGTCCGTCCAAACCCGCCAGGTGGCGGGCGGCAGCGCCTTCCAGCCTTCGGCCGATTTCAGGTCCGCCAGATCGGTGTCTCGACGCGCCAGGGCGACCACGATGGCCGGGGTCTTGTAGGTCTTGGTGGCCTTGCCTGCATGGCCACCATGTCGCGTCAGGCCGACGAGGCCCAGCGAGTCCGCGATGGAGGCGAGCACGGGCACCAGATCCATGTTCCGGTTGGAGACGTGGAGCACGAGAACGCCGTTGTCCTTCAGACGCTCCAGATAGCTGGCGACCGCCTCGCGGGTGAGCAGATGCACGGGAATGGCATCGGAGGAGAACGCGTCGAGGACAAGCAGGTCCAATGCGCCTCTTGGCTCCTTGGCGAGCGTCAGGCGTGCGTCGCCGACGACAACCGCCGCATCGGGGGCGCAGTCCGACAGGAAGCGGAACAGGCTCCGATCCCTGGCGATACGGACCACGATCGGATCGATCTCGAAGAAACGCCACGTCTCTCCGGGCCGCTTGTAGCAGGCGAGACTCCCGGTTCCGAGGCCGACGAGCCCGACCCGGTCGAGCGTGCG
Organism: Hyphomicrobiales bacterium; assembly: GCA_022361215.1. Taxonomy (GTDB): domain Bacteria; phylum Pseudomonadota; class Alphaproteobacteria; order Rhizobiales; family Methyloligellaceae; genus JAKSBI01. Next base: position 2,166 of record JAKSBI010000235.1, read on the forward strand.
CTCGGCGCGCAGCGCCCTGAAGACATCCGCGAACGGGCTTCCGGAATGATAGTAGGTCAGCGGCTCGGGCGGCAGGTGCGCGAGCTCCGGCGACAGGGCCTGGGCGCCATGCAGCGTGGTGCCGTGAGACAACAGCCGGAACTTGCCGTCCCGGGTCACCGCGATCTTGTGCACCCCGAAGAAGCCGCGCAGATATTCCCCCTTGA
>JAKSBI010000266.1 GCA_022361215.1 Hyphomicrobiales bacterium
AAGCAAAAAGGCCGCCCGGAAGGGCGACCTCTCGTCTTGCACGCTTGAGTGAGACCGCCGGCGCGCTCAGTGCGCGGTGGTCGCGCCTCGCGCCTCGAACTTGGCGATCGCCTTCGCCAGCTCCTCATAGGCGTCGCAGTCGCGGCCGCAGCGCGTCTCGAGCTCGGCCAGCTCCCGGCGGGCCTTGGCCAGATCGCCCTTCTGCAGATAGCCCTCGCCCAGATACTCCCGTGCCGGGTTATAGTTGGGGTCGAGCCTCAACGCCCGCTTGTAGTAGCGGATGCCCTCGTCCACATTGCCGAGCTTGCGCGTGGAGTAGCCGATATAGTTCAGGACCTTCGGCACCTCGCGCTTCTCGATGGCCCAGAGCAGGTCCAGGGCCTCGCGGTAATGCTCGCTCTCGATCAGGGAGACGGCCTCCAGATAGAGATCGTCGTCGCCGACCAGTCCGGAACGGCGCGGGAAGCAGGATTTGCGGCTGCACGAATAGGACTGGCCGCGCGGGCACCGCTTGGCGCAGGCGCCGCAGCGCCGGCTCCAATATTGCCCTCTGGGGCAGTCCGCCGTCGCTGCCGGCGGGGGCGAGGACGACCGTCCGCCACCGCCACCGCCGCCTCCGCCAAAGGCCAGCGCGGGCGCGGCGGCAAAAGCCAATACGATCAGCGACAGCCCGGCGGCGATAGCTGTCAGTCCCCCCAGCCTCCCCGTTCCTTTCCAATCAGGTTTCATGATGAACCTCTCCCGGATCGTTCAGAGGACGCTCGGGCCGGCGTCCGTTTCGCAAAGCCCGATTAAAACGTAATACGTCACAGGCCGGGTTTTAAAATGGCGAAGTTCACGCGATTTTGAGGCAGAACGAGAATGATGGAGCATGCTGCGGTGCCGAGCCTGGAAGACTTCGAGGCGCTTGTTCAAGACGCATACCGGACCTTGCCGGAGCGGTTCCGCGCCCTGTGCGGCGACCTGGTGATCCGGGTGGCGGATTTCGCCGACGACGAGGTGCTGGACGCGCTCGGCCTGCAGTCGCCCTTCGACCTGCTCGGCCTCTATCAGGGCGTCAGCCTGGACCTGAAGAGCTCGCTCGACCTGCCGCAGGGCCCCGACATGGTGTTCCTCTACCGGCGCCCGATCCTCGACTACCGGACGGCGACGGGAGAGACGCTCGAGGCCATCGTGACCCATGTGCTGGTGCACGAGATCGGCCACCATTTCGGCCTCTCCGACGCCGACATGGCGCGCATCGAGTCCGAGGCGCCATAGCTGCGCCCTCACACGATCGGTATCGGGCGTGACTTGACGCCGCTGACCGGAGTCCGAAAAGGTGCCGGCGGTCGGTTCGGATGGAGGCCCCGGAGTTGCGCACGCTCGCCGTTTCCGCTTTCTGCCTCTTCGTCGCGGCGGTCCTGGGCGCCACGGTCTCGATCTCATCGGCGGCGGCACAGCAGGCCCGGACCGTCGCCCCCGGCAAGCTGGTCATCGCCGGGCGGCGGCTTCGCTGCGGCAACGTCCCCACGCGGCTCAGCAACGGCGCGCCCGGGGTCGGGTTCGCCACGCCGGGCGCGATCACGCTCAATCCCCGCCTGCTGCGGCGCTATCCGGCGGTGGTGCGCTGGATGATCTACTATCACGAGTGCGGGCATCACCGCGTCGGCGCCAGCGAGACGGCGGCCGACTGCTATGCGGTGCGGCGGGCCAAGCGCGCCGGCTGGCTGACCGCGGGCGGGCTGCGGCATGTCTGCGATTCGTTCCGGAGCTCGCCCGGCGGCCGCGGGCATTTGCCCGGGCCCACGCGCTGCCGGCTGATGCAGCAGTGCTTCAGGAGCGCCCCCGGCCCGCGCTGACGTCTGCGGTATTGATCCTGTCAAACGGGTTGCGTACGGTCGCCTCGTCATCGGATCGAGGGCGAAGCCGCCATGCGACTGCGTACGGGTCTTGCACTGCTGGGTTGGGCGCTCTGCGCCCTGGCTTTCGGCGTCAAGGGGGCCGCCGCCCAGTCCGATCTGGACCTGACCCTGGAGCAGTATCTCGCGCAGGCCGGCGACGCGGCCAAGCTGATCGCCTACGGGCAGCTCCGGATCGACGGCAAGCGCATGATCTGCGGCCGGCGCCCGACGGTCATGGATCCCAATTTCGACAGCTGGGGCGGTGCCTATCCGGGCTTCGTGATTCTCAACCCCAAGCGGCTCGAAGGGCTGTCCACGACCGTCAAGCTCTACATCTACGCCCATGAGTGCGGCCACCAGTTCGTCGGCCGCGACGAGGAGGCGGCGGACTGCTTCGCGGTGAAGCGCGGCCGCCGCTACGGCTGGCTCGACGCGGGCGGCATGGACGAGATCTGCGGCTTCATCGCCAAGCTGAAGGGCAGCGCCGACCATTTCGCCGGCCCGAAACGCTGCGAGATCATGCGGCGCTGCTTCAAGGAGGCCGCGCCGCGGGCCGAGCGCAGGGGCGGCAGCGTCCGGCGCTGAAGCCGCTTGACCCGGAGCGCGGCTTGCGCGCACCTTAGGCGGAGGGAATCGAAAGACGGCGGAATGTGGGGCAGCAGCATCTCGATACTCGGCCTGACGCTGATCGCGGCAGCGCTCGCGACCGCGCTCGCCTTGGAGGCACCGGCCGCGGCCGAGGAGAAGGCGGACGAGAAGATGGTGGCGGCGGGCAAGCTCAGGGTGGCCGGCCGCGCCATGCGCTGCGGGCGCACGCCGACGCTGATCTCGCGCAAGTTCTGGGACTATGGCGGCGCCACCAAGGGGCTGATCATCCTGAACCCGCGCAAGCTCGCCACCATCCCGAAGGCGGTGCGGCTCTACGTCTACGCCCATGAATGCGGCCACCAGGTCTACGGCGCCAGCGAGATCAAGGCCGACTGCTACGCCGTGCGCCGCGGCCGGCGCGCCGGCTGGCTGACGCGCAAGGGGCTGGCGCAGATCTGCCACTTCTTCAAGGACCATCCGGGCGACTACGTGCACCCGCCCGGGCCGCAGCGCTGCAAGATGATGACCCAGTGCTTCAACGACGTACGGCCGCGGCGGGCCGACAGCGGCGGCAGGGGTTGACCGGCGCGGGCGAAGGGCGCATGAGTCGGGCCATCCGGTGCTGACTCAAGCTATCGCGAGGACAAGATGGACAAGTTCACGACGCTGACCGGCGTGGCGGCGCCGCTGCCCATGATCAATATCGACACCGATATGATCATCCCGAAGCAGTTCCTGAAGACCATCGAGCGCACCGGCCTCGGCAAGCACCTGTTCTTCGAGATGCGCTTTCAGGACGACGGCAGCGAGAGCCCGGACTTCGTCCTGAACAAGCCGGCCTATCGCCAGTCGAAGATCCTGATCGCGGGCGAGAATTTCGGCTGCGGGTCGAGCCGCGAGCACGCGCCCTGGGCGCTGATGGACTTCGGCATCAAATGCGTCATCGCGCCGTCCTTCGCCGACATCTTCTACAACAACTGCTTCAAGAACGGCATCCTGCCGATCTGCCTGCCGCAGGAGGAGATCGACAAGCTCCTGGACGATGCCGAGCGCGGCGCCAACGCCACCATCACCGTCGACCTGGAAGCGCAGGAGATCAGCGGTCCCGACGGCGGCACCATCGCCTTCGAGATCGACCCGTTCCGCAAGCACTGCCTGCTCGAGGGCCTCGACGACATCGGCCTGACGCTGCAGAAGGCGGATGCCATCTCGTCGTTCGAGGAGAAGGCGGAGGCGGCCCGGCCCTGGGCCTAAGTGATCTATCAATAGGAAGGCTCATCATACCAGTCGTGATCTTCGGTAGTGCCGTCCTCTCGCCGGCGAACTCTCGCGGCAAACTCGGCGTAGTCCATCTCACCGATAGCGAAGGCTTCAAGAAGGTCGGTATGCTCATCAAAACGCTCTCTAGCGGCGGGGAGTGCGTCTGGTAGGAATTGCGTCAGGAATTGCGTGAGATGCGGCCCGGGTTCGTTACCGAGCTTTATGTCGTGGAATCCGAGGAGCTTCTTATGTTTGGCTTTGGCGGCAAGCTCATGCTCAGAGGCTGGATACCGCTGACCGAAAGTCTCCCAAATGACCATACCGCAGGGTTCGAAAAGTCGGCGTGATACGTAGGGCGCGCGTCGTGCTATAAGAACGGGTACGGCGTTGAGGTGCACGCATTTTCCGAGTAGGTCTTTTATTTCTGTGCGGTCAGGGTATAGCCATTCTCGTATGTTTTTGATTTCTATTCCGGCCCATCCAGCGGAAGGATGGTGAATGAGGAAATCGAGTCTGCGCTGGTTTGGAATTGCGCGGCCTGCGAGCAATGATGGAGGTTCTTCTTTTTTGTAAAGATCGCCGTCGTCATGGTCATTTAAATCGAGGAACCCTCCTAAATATTCTAATTTATTTTGAGCTAGAAGGGCGCGATAGACGGCAATCTCGAGCGCCTGACCTATTCGCATAAGAATGTCTTGCTGCCTGATTGCATTATGAATTGGTTCAAGATCATTAATTCGTTCGGTCACTTTTCCTTTCAAAGTTTCGCTTAAATAGAACCACGGCACGCCGTCTCTTTTGAGGCGGGTAATCCGTCCTGTTTTTACTAGGTGGTTTCGTACAGGGGTCAATATGTGGGGGTCTATGCGTTGGTCGTACGGACCAGCATCGGCAATCTTTTGTTCGAGGGTTCTACTAAGAGCGACGTCCTGCGCGCGAAGGATGTTTATGATCCTCCTGCTCACAATTGGGGGGTTAGTGGTTGGTGTTTATATATATAGGAGTATTCCTGAGCCTCTGATTTGGTGGGGATGAGGTTGGAGAGTTTAATGCAGGGTCGAAGGAGAATGCTAGCGGACTTAGAGTTGGCCCGTTCCGCGCGTGGGCTATACTCGTCCCCAACAAAGACGCACAGGGAGGAATGGCCATGTGCCGGATCTTTGCCGGGCAGTCCCCGGAGAATTACGAGTGCGTCACGCGCTCG